>CAUJFK010000271.1 GCA_963169175.1 Acidobacteriota bacterium
AATACGCGACCCCGGAAGAGATCCATGGCTCGATCGTGCTTGAGACAGCCTGGTCGATCATTCCGTTCATTGTTTCAATGACGATCTTCCTCGGTGGTGCGTACGTTTACTACAACCAGTACCGTATGCCGGACGAGGGGACAGAAATTTATGTCGTCGGCAAACAGTGGATGTGGAAGATCCAGCACGAAGGCGGGCAGCGCGAGATAAATGAACTTCATGTTCCGGTCGACACCAATATAAAGCTCACGCTAACGACCGAAGACGCCCTGCATTCATTCTACATCCCTGCATTTCGCACCAAGGTCGATGCAGTTCCGGGCCGATACACCTATATGTGGTTCAACGCCACAAAGACCGGGAAGTATCACCTGTTCTGTGCGGAATATTGCGGCCTGAACCATTCAGGAATGGTCGGGTACGTGAATGTGATGTCAAAGGAAGATTATGAGGCGTGGCTAGGCGGCAACGTTTCAGGGCAAACCCCGGTCGAGCAGGGCCGCGATCTTTTTGAGAATAAGCTTGGCTGCGCCTCGTGTCACGCGGGCGGCCCGCAGCAGCGTGGAGCTAAGCTTGAAGGCATCTTTGGGCATGAGGTCAAACTGACCGGCGGCGGCACGGTCGTGGCTGATGAGGCTTATATCCGCGAATCGATCCTGAATCCGGGGGCGAAAGTGGTCGAAGGCTATCAGCCGATCATGCCGACATTCAAAGGACAGGTTACCGAAGAGCAGTTGCTTGCCCTGGTCGCATATATTAAATCGCTCAGCGGTGTTACATCACCGTCGGGTTCCTCATCGACCGGAACATCGGGCAGTACGCCGACAGCTAGTGCGGCCGCACCGCCCGCAGCGGGAAATTCGGCCGCCGCCGCGACAGCGAACCGGCAGAGCACGAACCCGAAAGCTCCGGCGGCAAACGGCAACAGATAAGCAGCAGGTAGAATTATGCAAAGCGCAGATGTGATCGGCTCAGGATTTTCCGACAAGCCTAAACTGAATTACTTAACGAATGGGACCACGCTTAAATCCTGGCTTTTGACCAAGGACCACAAGCGGATCGCGATACTTTATTTGATCTCGGTGTCCGTTTTTTTCCTCATGGGCGGGGTCTATGCCGCTACGATAAGGCTGGAGCTGCTTACGCCCGCAAGCGATCTGCTGGAAACGGGTACTTATAACAAGGTCTTCACCCAGCACGGGATCCTGATGATCTTTTTCTTCCTGATCCCGTCTATCCCCGCGGTCCTCGGAAACTTTCTGCTGCCGATTATGATCGGGGCCAAGGACCTGGCCTTGCCGCGGATCAATTTGCTGAGCCTCTACTTATACTGGCTCGGCGGTGCCCTGGCCCTGTACGGCCTTATGCAGGGCGGTGTCGATACCGGTTGGACATTCTACACACCGTATAGCACGACATTTTCCAACAGTTATGTTCTTGCGGTAGGCGTCGGTATATTTATCAACGGCTTCTCGTCTATTTTGACAGGGTTGAACTTTATCGTGACCATTCACACGATGAGGGCGCCGGGAATGACATGGTTCCGCCTGCCGCTATTCGTCTGGGCGATGTATGCGGTCAGCCTGGTGATGATCCTCGGAACGCCTGTCGTCGCCATCACGGTGCTTTTGGTCGCCATTGAACGCGTCGCACGTGTTGGCATATTTGACCCGGCCATTGGCGGCGATCCGATATTATTCCAGCACATGTTCTGGTTCTATTCGCACCCGGCCGTTTATATCATGGTGCTGCCCGGAATGGGCGTGGTCAGCGAATTGATCTCGAACTTCTCGCGCAAAAAGATCTTCGGCTACGAGTTCATCGCGTTTTCTTCGATCGCTATCGCGGTATTCGGCTTCCTGGTTTGGGGACACCATATGTTCGTCAGCGGACAGTCGATTTACGCGAGCATGGTCTTCTCGTTCCTGACAATGGTCGTTGCTATACCTTCGGCGATCAAGATGTTCAACTGGACTGCCACACTGTACAAGGGATCGATCGATTTCAGCACGCCAATGCTTTACGGCCTTGGGTTTATGGGCCTGTTCCTTATCGGCGGCTTGACCGGGTTGTATCTCGGCGCGATTGGGTTGACCGTACACCTTACGGATACATACTACGTCGTCTCGCACTTTCACTACGTGATGGTCGGCGGCCAGGTGGTCGCGTACCTTGGCGGACTTCACTACTGGTGGCCAAAGATAACCGGAAAGATGTACTCCGAATTCTGGGGAAAGACCTCGGCCATGCTTGTATTCGTCGGGTTCAATTTGACGTTTTTCCCGCAGCTCATCCTCGGATATATGGGAATGCCGCGGCGTTATGCGGCCTATCCGCCGGAGTTTCAGGTATTGAACATCTTCTCCACGGCCGGAGCATCGGTGCTCGGCATCGGTATGCTGTTGCCGGTCATCTATTTGCTTCATTCACTGGTTTACGGAAAACCGGCGGGCGATAACCCATGGCGGCTTCCCGGGCTTGAATGGCGGACCTCGTCGCCGCCGCCGACGGAGAATTTTGAGAAGATGCCGGTCGTTACGTGGGAAGCCTATGAATTCGGCGAAGATAATGGGCTCGATCTTGAAGAAGACCGAAGACGCGATCTCGCACCGGTCGCTTAAAATTTCGATTTGGTTTTGAGTCCCGCCACCATCTAAGAGCAGGCCGGGACAAGCTGAAAAGTTCTAGGAGGCCGCCTGCCGGGCGGGACTCAAAACATAGTTTATGTCGGCACACGCATCAGACAAATTCGTTTATCACGAACCTGGGCTGCAGCACCAGTTCGAGGACATGAAGCAGCAGGAAGAGTCCGTATCCATTGGGATGTGGCTGTTTTTGGCCCAGGAGATCATGTTCTTCGGCGGCCTGTTCACGGCATACCTTGTGTATCGGTCACGCTACCCGATGGCGTTTGCGGCCGGCAGTAACCACTTGAACGCGTTTTGGGGCGGGCTGAACACGCTTGTCCTGATCGTCAGCTCGCTGACAATGGCGCTGACCGTTTATTACGCCCAGAAAAGCAACCGGAACATGCAGGTGATAATGATCATCCTGACAATGATCTTTGGTGCCGTGTTTCTGGGTGTTAAGGGAATCGAGTACACGGACAAGTACAACCACGGGCTTGTGCCGATGGCTGGCCTGAACAAACGCGTCAAGGCCGATAAAAACGCCCATCATGAAGTTGAGAAACCATGCTGGGAAGTGGATCACAATGCTCCTCCGGTCGAGCATCCAAACCCGCGGGGCGAATTTTTGTGGACAGACTGTTCGCTCGCAAAGCTTGCGCAGGACAAGAATTTCCTAACGCCGTCTGAGCGTGTCGGGTACTTTACGGGCGATCAGATCGACATTGAGAAATTCAAGGGCATGGTCAGGATCTTTTATTATCTCTATTTCGTAATGACCGGCCTGCACGCCCTGCACATGATCATCGGGCTGGGGCTAATGACGTGGCTGCTGTGGACGGCCTGGAAGCGGAATTATAATTCTGAATATTACATGCCGGTCGAAATGTCGGGGCTTTACTGGCACTTTGTCGATATTGTGTGGATATTCCTGTTCCCGCTGCTATACCTGCTTGGCCGGCATTTTATGCATTAGTGCTGGATGTTCGCCGCCAAGGCGGTCGGGCGTTGCTATTTTGGAATCTTGGTTAATTTAGCCTGGGCCACCGAGAGGCGGGAAACTGGCCGGGCACTTGAAGGAATATGGCGAAAGATCCTGAACACGTACACATGGAACACGATCACATGACGATCCCCAAATATCTTGGGGTCTTCGCCGTGCTGGTCGTTGGAACGATCCTGACAGATTACGACGCAACGATCGATCTGGATTCTATCTTCCCGGGGGCGAACACGCTGGTTGCGCTTCTGATCGCGTTCACCAAAATGGCGTGCGTTATGTTGTTCTTCATGCACGTTTACTGGAGTCCAAAACTTATCTGGCTTGCCGTGATCGCGAGTTTTTTCTGGATGGCTATCATGTTTGCCTTTACGATGGCGGACTACTTCACGCGTGCCGCCGGCGTGTTCACGACATGAATCGGGCATAACGGCTGGATCGGCGCGGGCCGCGGAGGGGCAAAATGCCATCGCGGCCCGCGTCTCAGTTATTGGTCGTGACGATCGGGCGTGGACGTTTTGTTGGAACGCGGCGGGCCCAAAGTGCGTAATTGAGTGCTAGGCTATTCCTTGACGTGCATGTTATTATCTTCGGTTTGGTGTCCAAGGGCCAAAATTTACGCGTTAGTTTGTGAGGACAACATCATTTTCGGCAAGGACATCAGACATTGAAGATGTTTATTAGGAAGAGCAGTACGCATTCATACATTCTGGGAATAATTGCGATCTCGGCCGCTTTCATGAGCGGCTGCATTTCCCCAAAGACCAAGAATAAGACCGCAACATTGCTTTCGACCACTGATGCGACCCAGTCGCAGTTGATGGATGAAGTAAACCGGTTCGCGCGGGTCGAATCTCTGCGGGCCAAGATGTACCTCAAGTTTGAGGACAATTCGTTTGCCGAGTTCGGAAGCAAAGAAGTGTACCGCGAGGCTGACGGCGAGGTCGTGGTCCAGCGGCCGGGTAAAATTCTCCTGAACGTTAAGGTACCCGTCATCAAAACCGATGTCGCGAAAATGACGTCTGACGGCGAGAAGTTCCGTGTTGCCATCTTGCTGAACAATGAGGACGGCAAATGGAAAAAGTTCGTGATGGGTACGAACGACGCCGATTACTCGAAACTCCAGAAGGATCTGAGCCAGTCAAAGGACGAGAACGGCGCCATTAAGCAAAACGTCAACGCTTTTGCCAACCTGCGCCCGCAGCATTTTACCGATGCGATGCTTGTGCGGCCGACGGACACAGAGCACGTTTATACATCGAGCACCACGTTTCAAATAGAAGAGGACGTGACCGCAGACAAGAAATCTCCGCTGCGAAAGGTAAATCGCGGTTACTATCTGCTTGACGAATACGCAAAACTTGCGAGCGGGGATCTTCGCATAACGCGCCGGTTTTGGTTCGACCGCGTTGGCGGCATCCGCCTTGCCCGCCAGCAGATCTTCGACAAGAAAGGCGAGATCGAATCTGACATCATGTATGGGGCCGAGGGCAACCTGACGGATACCGGCCAATATAACCGGTTACCGCTGCAGGTCCTGGTCACGCGGCCGCAAGAGAAATATGCGATGCGGCTGACCTATCAGACGCCGGAGGACGTTAAGATCGGTACGAAATATCCTGATTCCGCCTTTGTTCTCGAAAATTCCTGGGGGCTTCAGGAAGTGGACCTTGACAAAAAGCTTCGTGAGGTCCTCGCGGCCAAAGCTCCCGTGCCGTCGCCTACGGCTTCCAACAGCAACTCTACATCACGATTTCATTGACCGGCGGCCGCGGGAATTGATCCACAACTACAATTTTCGAATGCCGCAACTAGCTAATGGTTGCGGCAATTGAGAAAATAGGTGTGCGCTAAAGCTTGATGAACACAATTCTAAAGACCGAAGATCTTAAAAAATCATATAAGATCGGGAAAATGGAGGTGCCCGCGCTTCGCGGTGTCAGCCTCGCGATCGAGCGCGGTGAATTCGTCGCGATCATGGGGCCTTCCGGGTGCGGGAAATCAACGCTTCTGCATCTCTTGGGCGGATTGCTTTCGCCAACGAGCGGATCGATCATCATTGACGGCGAAGATATTTCAAAGGTTTCCGACGCAAAACGCACCGATATTCGCCGGCGAAAGATCGGTTTCGTATTTCAGCGTTTTAACCTTTTTCCGACCCTTACCGCCGAAGGTAACCTAAAACTGGCAGAAAAGATCCACTCCGGCAATGGCAACGGCAACGCCGCGAACCGCCGCGATGTATTGCGGCTGTTGAAGTTGGAAGATAAAATGCACCACAGGCCGCTGGAAATGTCCGGGGGCGAACAGCAGCGTGTTGCCCTTGCCCGGGCCGTGATCAACAGCCCGGCGATCATTCTGGCGGATGAGCCGACAGGGAACCTCGATACTGAAAATTCGCAGATCGTGCTGGATATGTTCCGCGAGTTGAATGAAAAGTTCGGCCAAACGATCATTATGATCACGCATAACCCTGAGGCGGCGGCGGTCTGTTCGCGTACGATTAGAATGCGCGACGGCCACGTTGTGGATTAATGGCCCGCAAATAGTTGAATCACAAGCACGTTTGCGTCCTTAGTGTCTTCCAACTTAGCGGCCTTTGTGGTAACGAACCTTATCCGACCTGGACCGAAACAGTCCGTCCAAGACAGATGGCCCTGATCAAAAAATTTGTCCTCTGGAGTTACAGCCGCGAAACGTCGGTGTACGTGATCTTCTGCCTGCTGATCGTCGCGTTCATATTCTTGACACCAAAATACTGGTTTGATAAACACGAACCGGTTGCAACCCAAACGTCACGTCTCATCGTCAAACAGGAAGATTTTTCGCCGGATCGTGCCGTGCTTGAAAAGCGCGTCCGCGAATTAAGCGGCCGGCCGGATGCGGTGATCGTTGCCACACGACAAAGGAAAAACGGTACTGGCGAGACAATATACGAAATTGATATTCGTTGATCGGGTAGAATTAAATATAGGTATCATTGGGTGTTAGGGGCCCGGCCGGGCACTCTAACTTTTTTTATAAGGAAGCAATTATATGAGAAAGCTGGTAAAAGTTATTTTGTTTACGGCCGTTTGCGGCATGTTCTTAGGCTCGGTCGCGGTAAACACGGCTTCGGCCCAGAACAAACTGCAAGAGATAAAAAAGCGGATGGATGAACATAACAAGGCACTGACGACCCTGCGGGCAAAGGTAACGATGGTCAAAACCAATGCGCAGCTTGGCGGCGACAGCGACACGCAGATAGGTACGGTAATCTACGCAAAAGGGAAGTCGCGTGAACCGCTTGTCCGACTTGATTGGGAGAAGCCCGAGGAATCTTTGGCGATCAAAAATGGCCAGTACGTTATGTATCGCCCCAAGCTGAAGATCGCCTATATCGGAACAACAAAAAGCGCCGGTGAGAAGGGAAAGGCCGGTTCGGCCCTGGCATTTATGAGCATGTCCAAGGCGGAACTCGATGTGAATTACACGATAAGGCTGCTGGGCGAGAACGAAACGCTGAAAAGCGGTGTTCAAACCTGGCATCTCGAACTTTTGCCTAAGACAAAGTCCAGCTATAAGTCCGCTGAGATCTGGGTCGATCCGGACGGGATGCCGCACCAGACCAAGATAATCGAGATGAACAACGATACGACCACGGTCCTGCTCACAAATCTGGAAAAGAACGTTAAACTGGACGGTTCAGCCTTCCAGATCAAGGTCCCGGACGGGACAAAGATCCAGAAGAGTTAGGTTAGGTTGACTGGCCTTCTTCCGCCTTGGGGCCGCGTTCACCGATCGAAGGGCTCGATCTGACGTTCGTTGGTTTTGTCTTTCTTCGTGCGCTTCGTGGTGGCGAAGCCGGAACTTGGCCATAAATCCACGAAAGCAAGAGACGGTTTCCCGCAAAGGCCGCAGAGAAGCGCCAGGACACTACCGGACGAACCCACCGAGTTTGGCAATTTGAAGTGTAAATCCCGAACATCTATAATCATACGTTTACGATGACGCGATAGTCGATCATGCCCAAAGCGAGCAGTTTCAGCAGGTTTACACGCGGAGTAAGGCACACGATGCGTGCTTTTGCTTCGACCAAGCATCCCGTTTTGGTACACATTGTGCCAATGCGGCGGTGCAATTTGGCGTGTACCTACTGTAACGAATACGACAAGACGAGCGATCCGGTGCCGATCGATGCAATGCTTGAGCGAATAGACAAGCTCGCCGAGTTTGGTACGTCCGTCATCACTATCTCCGGCGGCGAACCGATGATGCACCCGGAAATATACGAGATCATCGCGCGCATCCGCCATCACGGAATGATCGCGGGCCTTATCTCGAACGGTTATTATTTCCAGGTCGATAAGATCAATAAGCTCAACGAAGCCGGGTTGGATTACCTTCAGATATCTATCGACAACGTAACGCCGGACGATGTATCGAAAAAGAGTCTGAAAGTTCTCGATGCAAAGCTTGTGAATTTGAGCCAGCATGCCAAATTCAAGGTCAATATAAACTCGGTGGTCGGCGGCGGCGTTGCTAATCCGGATGAGGCATTGATCATCGCCAATCGTGCCCGCGATCTCGGATTTTCCTCGACCGTCGGGGTCATCCACGACGAATCGGGGCAGAACAAGGGCCTGACC
>CAUJFK010000272.1 GCA_963169175.1 Acidobacteriota bacterium
TATCTTTTGATTGACGGCATTCTCTACACCGGCGGGCCGTTTGCGGTGGTGATGCAGATCATTGGAATTTTTCTCCTCCGCGATGAGGGGCAGACGATCGGGCAATATTTTACTGCGACGCAGACGTGGTTTACATTCATGCTGCACGGAACGCTGTTCGGCCTTGTTGTTGGCTTTTTGAATTGGAAGCGAAATGAAAGCTCGGCCGCGCGAAAGGACCTTTCGCCCTAGGCTCAGCGGTGTTTTACGCGCGAACGCGAAACTCAAACCGTTATGTTCGAACTAAAACCGATCTCACACGAAGCAGTGCCCGCCGCACTTGAAAAGGCGAACCGCTATCGCCTGCTTAACGAACCCGGCGCGGCCGAGAGCATTTATCTCGACATCCTGGCGGTCGAACCGGAAAATCAAGACGCGATCAAGAATCTCGTACTCGCAATGAGCGACCGGTTCGGCAAGGACTATGCCGTCGGCGATACGAATATTAATGAGTACGTCGCAAAATTAAGCGATCCATACCAGCGGGCGTATTACACCGGAATCGTTTACGAACGGCGTGCAAAAGCAACGCTTGCCAAAGGCGGCCTGCAGGTTTACGAGCTTTTTATACAGGCGATGAAATGGTTCGAGCGGGCCAATGCCTTGTGTTCGTCCGGCAATGAAGAGGCAATTCTCCGCTGGAACGGCTGTGCCCGAATTATTAATCAAAATAAATTACAGCCGCATGTTATATCAGCGGGTGATACGCTCGAATAGTAATTCGTGCTGTGATAACCTGCTGATTGAAAGCATCAGCTTCAAATTCCGTCAACATTCTTAGAATAAGGAAGGTATCAAAGGTATGCCAGGAAAATTTGAGATCAAAACCGGAAAAAGTGGAAAGTTCAGCTTTAATCTTAAGGCCTCTAACGGCCAGGTCATTCTTTCAAGCGAAACATACGATTCACGAAAAGGCGCCGAAGGCGGTATCGCTTCGGTAAAAAAGAACGCCAGCAACAATGCCCGGTTCGAACGCAAGACAGCCAAAGACGGCTCGGCCTATTTTGTTTTGAAAGCATCGAACGGTGAGGTCGTCGGTAAAAGCGAGATGTATAAAACCGTCAAGTCGATGGAAAACGGCGTCGCTTCCGTCGGAAAGAATGCTCCTGACGCACCGGTTGTCGATGCTCCGGCTGCAAGCGCGGCTAAGAAATAGCACGGCCGAATTTCTCTCCAATAATGGCACGGGCGGAAGACCTCGCGCTAAGCCATTTCATTATTTGCGTCTTTGCGGTGAAGATCGTTTTCCCGCAGAGGCGCAATGTTGCAAATAGATATCAAAACGCCTTACCACAATGATCACGACATCGAAACGAGTCCGTCCTGGCATCGAAGTTCTGCTTAGCGATAAGCTCGCGTCCGTCCGCGGCCAGCGCGTCGGCCTTGTCTGCAACCAGGCGTCGGTGTTGCCTGACCTTCGCCATTCTGCCGATGTTTCTTTCGACCATCCGGACATAAACCTGACGACATTGTTCGGCCCGCAGCACGGCATTCGCGGCGATGTGCAGTACAACATGATCGAAACGCCGCATGTCCGCGACGCTCGGACCGGCCTGATGGTCTATTCGCTCTACAGCGAAACGCGTGTTCCGACCGAGGAGATGGTTGCTGACATCGACACATTCGTCGTTGACCTTCAGGACGTCGGCTGCCGTATATACACGTACACCTATACGATGGCCAACTGCATGATCGCCGCCGCAAAATTCGGCAAGCGTGTCATCGTCTGCGATCGGCCGAATCCGATCAACGGCGTCACGGTCGAAGGCAACGTGACAGAAAAGGAGTTCACATCATTCGTCGGCCAGTTCGAATTGCCGACGCGGCCCGGTATGACGATAGGCGAGATGGCTCTGATGTTCAATGAACACTGGGGCATCGGCTGCGAGCTCGATATCATCAAGATGGAAGGCTGGCGGCGCGAGATGTGGCATGAGGAAACGGGCCTTCCGTGGGTGCTTCCATCGCCGAACATCCCGACCATCGACACCTGCGCAGTCTTCCCGGCAACCGTCCATCTCGAAGGCACCGAACTTAGCGAAGGTCGCGGCACCACGCTGCCATTCGAGCTTAATGGAGCTCCGTTCATCGACCCTTATGCATGGGCCGAAGCCTTGCGCAAATTCGATTTCCCCGGCGTTGCATTTCGCGAGGCTTACTTCCAACCGATCTTCTGCGAATTCGCCGGCCAAACCTGCGGCGGCATTCAACTCCACGTCACCGACCGTTCAACTTTCACGCCTGTCATCGTCGGCATTGCCATGGTCAAAACCGCCTACGACATGTACCCCGACAATTTCCAATGGCGCCAAAACGCCTACGAATACGAGTTCGGCAAAAACCCGTTCGACGTTGTCTGCGGAACGGACAAGATCCGCAAGGCGATCGAGGCAGGCGAGAGTGTCGATATGGTGGCCTCGGGCTTTGGGGCAAAACTTGCAGAGTTTGGTGGACTACGTAAAAATTACTTGTTGTATTAGAATTTCTGGAATGAAAGTTTGGCGCGATTACCGGGTAACGATACCTGTCGAGATCCGACGAAAACTTGGACTGTATCCCGGCACTGAAGTAGATTTCATTGATCTCGGCAACGATACCTTCGAAATCGTCAAACTCTCGCCCAGGTCGGGGAGATCGCGACCAAAGGGGGCTTCGAAAACACCACTAAGAAATTCGAGTCAGGGCTAAACACGGCAAGTACGTGATCCGATCCGTCAAAATAATTTCTGTTCCGGGGCACGCTCCCAATCTTTCCACTTTTCTTTGTCCCCTTTCAGCTAATCCCAGTAGTAAAGAAGGAATCCGGGTTGAAGAACCCGGTCGCTACCGCTCGCGGTTCTGGCAAGTCCAAAATCCAAAATCGAAAATCCGAAATCCAACAAGGGCACACTCCCTACCGGTCGTGTTTCTGCCTTAGGGCTTTCAATACTTTTTGGCCTCTTGGGGATAATCGGTAGCCCGGTCTGAGGCTCTCCGTTAGGCCGAGGGCTTTTAGTTTGCGGACCCAGGGTTTGAAATGCGGGATGTCGAGGCCGAGTTGTGCGGCG
The DNA here is from genome assembly GCA_963169175.1 of Acidobacteriota bacterium. Lineage (GTDB taxonomy): Bacteria > Acidobacteriota > Blastocatellia > Pyrinomonadales > Pyrinomonadaceae > OLB17. Next base: position 3,087 of record CAUJFK010000272.1, read on the forward strand.
AGGATTCCGGCGTGGGTGTTTGGCTGGTCGTGGATCATTTGCAGATAAGTTTGCGTCCAATTTCCGCGCTGGCTGCCGGCATCCAGCTTTTGCAATTTGCCAATGATCTCATTCAGTTCTTTCTTGCCGAGTTTGTCGTTTGTGCGTAAAGCGTTTCGGGGGTCTTCGCCGATCCAGCGGACGCCGATGCGATAGATATCTTCTTTGCGGTCATAAAGGTCGGCGACAAGATCATTTTTCGATGCAAAGCCTGCTGCTTTTGCATCCTTTGCCGTTATTTCGCCTTCGCTCACGATATTGACCGAATCGATTCCGATAACGCCAAGCTGCGTCATCTGCGTCCCGCCGGCCTTTACGCCCGCACGCTTCCAGCGGCGGAAGATCAGCCTGATCTCGCCGGACTGGATGCGCTGTATGATCGCATTCTTTATGAGCATCTCGATGGAACGCCGGCGTCCCGCCGGTGTGTGGAAATCCGACTTCCTGCATTTTCCTCACCGACTATTCGCTTGCAGCCCGCTTTGGTGACGTACTCACGCCGGCGTCCCGCCGGCGTTCCGATCAAAACCAGCTGCTTTTCTTTTTCGAACCGCCACCGAAGATGCTGCCTAGTACACCGCGGACGATCGTGTTGCCGATCTGGCGGCCGATCGAGCTGCTGGCGGAGCGGGCGACGCTTTTTGTTATCGATTCGACCAGCGTATCCGGCCCGCGTGCGGCGGCACGTTCGGCCTTTGCGGTCGCGGCTTCTTGTTTTGCGGCCTCTTCAGCCGCTTTTAATTGCGCGTCGGCGGCCAATTTTTCCTGCGCTTTGGCGGATAGCAATTCAAATGCGGATTCGCGATCTAGAGCTTTATCGTAAATACCGGCGACGAGCGATGTCGAGATCAATTGCTGCCGCTGTTCGGGTGTGATCGGCCCGATGTGGCCGACCGGCGGAACGACGAACGCCCGTTCGACTATTGTCGGCACACCTTTTTCGTCCAACACCGAAATAAGTACCTCGCCGACGCCGAGTTCGGTGATCACTTTTTCGGTGTCGATGCTTGGATTTGTGCGAAAAGAACTTGCCGCCGCTCGGACGCCCTTTTGTTCCTGCGGCGTGTAAGCCCGTAGTGCATGCTGGATGCGGTTGCCGAGTTGGGCAAGAACTTTTTCGGGAATATCGGCCGGGTTTTGCGTTACAAAATAAACGCCGACGCCTTTCGATCGTATAAGGCGAACGACCTGCTCGACTTTTTCGGTCAACGCCTGAGGAGCGTCGGAAAAAAGAAGATGCGCTTCGTCGAAGAAGAAAACGAGCTTTGGTTTTTCGAGATCGCCGGCTTCAGGCAGCGATTCGAAAAGTTCTGACAGCAGCCAAAGCAGGAATGTCGAATAAAGCTTTGGCGCATTTATCAGTTCATCGGCGGCAAGGAGATTTAGGACACCTTTGCCGCTGATCGTCTGCATAAAATCGTCGAGCTTTACGGCCGGTTCGCCAAAAAACAGATCGCCGCCTTGCTGGTCAAGCTGCAAAAGGCCGCGCTGAATCGCTCCGACCGAAGCCGAAGAAACATTGCCGTATTTCAGCGTCAGTTCATCAGCGTTCGACCCGACGTACTGCATCAGCGATTGCAGATCCTTTAGATCAAGGAGGAGCAGGCCGTTGTCGTCCGCATACTGGAACGCGATCGAAAGGACACCTTCCTGTGTTTCGTTCAACTGCAAAAGGCGGGAAAGAAGTATCGGGCCCATTTCCGAGATCGTTCCACGCAGCGGATGGCCTTGTTTGCCAAAAACGTCCCAAAGCGTTGCCGGAAAACCTTCGAAACTTGGCGTAATGCCAAGCAGTTGATTCCGCGCGTCAACCTTTGGGTTGCCGCCACCGGCTTGTGTAACGCCGCAAAGGTCGCCCTTTATATCGGCCATAAAAACCGGTACGCCGCGGCGGCTGAATTCCTCTGCCAGCCGCTGGAGCGTCACGGTCTTCCCCGTTCCGGTAGCGCCCGTTATCACACCGTGCCGGTTTGCCATCTGCGGCAACAGACAGATCTCAGTCGCGTCATGTTTTGCCGCTAATATTGGTTCTGACATAAATATAAAAAGTCTTCCATCAAAAGGCGGAAACACGACCGGTAGGGAGTGTGCCCGCTTCGCAGAAACATGACCGGTAGCGAATGAGTCAAAACGGACCTAGCGGGCTACGCCCGTCGATGTACGGCGAAGCTGCTCCGCCGCCAATCTCGTTGACCTGGCGTTCACGCCCCATTTTTACTACCTATTGAACGGCGGCGTAGCCGCAAATATCGAAATCGACACCTCGGAAAAGCATAGCTTTTCCGCACATCAAACGGCATAGCGACGAGCCTTTCAACTGAATCAAAGCGAGTCTTGAAACCGTGATAGCCTCGGTTCCAGGTTACGCCGCTGCCTTTTCGGTCTCAGTTTGCGGTGCGTCGCAATTGACCATCCAGTTGATGCCAAATTTGTCTGTCACCATTCCAAAAGCCTCGGCCCAGAATGTTTTGTCGATCGGCATCGTAACGTTGCCGCCGTCAGAAAGATTGGCAAAAACTTCTTTTGCCCGATCGACCTCGTTCATTCCGATCGCCAACGAGATGTTGCCTCCGGTCGTAAAATTCGGGCTGTGAAAGTCGTCGCACATCATTATATTCGTGTCGCCAACCTTGATGGTGCAATGCATTATCGCATCGGCCGCGCCCATTTCCGACATTGGCGAATCGCCGTAGGTCTGTGCATAAATTTCTTCAGCACCAAGCGCCTGTTTATAGAAGTCGATAGCTTCACGGCAGTTGCCTCTGAAAGCTACATACGGGTGTATTCCTATCATTTTTTCTCCTCGTTGAACTGTACTGACCGGCCTTCTTTCGGGCGGTCGCCCTAACACTTCTCGTATTTCCAATTCCGCCGCTTTCCTTCTGCCAGCCATTCAAGCGTGGTTGCAAGGCGTTTTTCGCGGGTTGCATCGGTCTTTGCCTCCGTTATCCATTCGATATACTCCCGTCGGCAGCTCGGCGGAAATTTTTCGAACGTCTCCCTTGCGGCTTTATTTTTCCTCAAAGCCGCGGTAAGCATCTCAGGTACAACAACCTCTTTTCCGGCGCGGCTCCCGTTTTTCGTCTTGGGTACGTTTATCCCTTTATCATTGAGCTCCATTGCCTGATGGACGATACCGATGATCGCCTTATCGTTCGGCAGGTCCTTCAACGAAGTGATCCGGCCGAAACTGCCCATCGCGGTCTTGCTCGCCGGGAACGCGTCCGATTCGAGCAGTGCCTGCTTCCAAAACCCGAAGGCGCAATGGGCTTTAAATGATGCAATGCCGCACATCATTCCCTTGTATTCAAAACTCGGCATGCCCCATTTGATCGTTTCACTCACATCCGGGCAGGCCCTGTGGACAAGTTCTCTAAGGTGAACAAGTATCGGCTGCGCAAAGTCCGCAGACCTTTCGATATAGATATCAATACGCGGATCCGTTGGCGGCATACGAAAAACTCCGAAGCGGCAGATTCTGTTGCGCGAACCGGACGATTATATACGATTTTCCTTTCGAATAACTAGTTTAAGCCCGTACCGGAGCTGCATTCTGGCTGCAATTACTGCACCCGGCGAAGTTCTTGCTAAACTCAGAGTATTGGAAATGAACACCCGGGAGATCTTTTGATGAATAAATTCGTATTTTGGGTCGTCAGCCTAACCCTTTTAACCGTAACCGCCATCGAGGCGCAGAATAAGTTCAACGGCTATTCTTATGACGTTGGCGTGAATGAGACGGACAATTGTTCATACCGGTTTCTGCCGCAGGAAAACCGAAAGAACAACATCGAAGTTTTCCTCGCCGGGACCGATCTTAAAAAGCCGGCAACCGGTATCACCGCCTGCGAATTAAGCACGGTTGCGGGAAACCGCGTTGCACCAAACGGCGAGCAAAAATGGTGTTTTCAGGGCCCGGAAGAACTTTATGAGATCCGCTTGAGCACAGGCGAATCTTATATTTGGCCGACAATGTCCGGCCGCGACATCGGCTTTTATAACCTCAAAGATTTTCGCCCAATGAAGCGGATCGACGGTCCGACGCCGAAGTACATTTACAGCGAACCGGCCGATTATACCAGCGCATTCAAAAATGCGATGATGATAATGGCCGCCCGCCGCGGCGGTACGCTTTTTGTACCGGATGGCGATTATATCGTGGGAACCACCGACGGCAACACGCGCGATCCGTCATATAACGGAATAACGCTAACCTCGGGTGTGACCATAACCGGCGCCGGCAGCGCGTTCTCAAATCCTACCAACAATATGCCCGACCGAATGGGCTCTACGCGGATCCGGTTGCGAAATAAAGACCAGGCGATCTTCCGTATCGGCGGCTGTACAAATGGCGTGACGGTCCGCAATATCGAGCTGCTCGGAAATTCCGCGTTAACCGGCGAAGCACAGCGCGATACGGCCGGCACCTACGGCATCGAAGCTGTCGGCAAATGGGCGATCGATCCGCGGACCAAGGCACAGTCAGCAAATACCAGCCAATACTTTCGTTTTGAAGACATTGTGTTTCAGAATCTGGACACGGGTATTTTTGTGCACAACGCCAATACCGGTAAATGCAATTCCGCCGAACAGTTATGCAGCAGTTGGCAGTATGATTTTGTAAAAGTTGACCGCGGAACGTTTATAAATAACAAGACCGGCATTTCGATAGATACATCCAACACTGATTGGACGATAGCCAATTCACAGTTTCACATGCAGGCGGCGAACGCGCCCGGCATCGGCATTCGGATAATTCACGGCGGCGTGGTGCTGATCCAGAACAGTTTTGGCGGCGGCTTCAGCTACGGAGGCGACATTGGCGGGACCTTTCTGCACATTGATTCTGTCGGCACGGTCACGGTCATCGGTTCATCTTCTGAACGGAGCCAGAAAAGCATCTACACCGCGCCGTGGGGCGCCGTTTCACCACAAACGCTGACGCTTATCGGCAATGTTTTTAATGACCCGATCGAGCTTAACGGCCGAATGAACTTTGTTTCGACCGGGAATTTCTATTACGGCTACACAATGAAGCTGGCGCCCGACGTTATCGTAAATTCCATAGGCGACAAGTTTTGCCACGATGCGGTCCTTTCCCCGGATTGCACCGACCGTGTCGGCGGCGGCAATGTTGTGAATGCTCCTGGCTTCAACGGCGGAAGGGTAATGTTTCGCACCGGCCGCCCACCCGAAGGGACCGGCAAGAACCGCATAGACCGCCAGCCCAATTTTTTCGGCTACGATGTCGAGATAAATAAAGGCCTGCTGCAATACGACCCCGAGATCACGTTTCGAGATATTATGGCCATGGCGGCCCAAACCGACGCCGGAACGCGTGTGAAGGACGGGGCGATACTTTACTGTAAGGACTGCAAAAAGAATAATTCCGGCATTTGCACTCAGGGCCAGGCCGGAGTTGACGGCGCCTTTGCCAAGCGGATCAATAGCCAGTGGCGGTGCGATTGAAACGGCGCGAGCGGTCGTTTTGCGGATTTTTCCTGCAGAAGCCCGCACGGAGTAAGGGCATGGATTCTATCCCGTGTCGATGCACTTACTCCGTGCGTGCTTCCGCCCTCAAGCGGGCGGTTTAAAACGGACGGTCAGCGGATCGTCATCAGGATAGTACGTTCGCGTGGGCCGTCAAATTCGAACAGGTAAATGCCCTGCCACCGCCCAAGCTGCAGCTCGCCTTCCTCAAAAGGCACCATCAGGCTGCAGCCGACAAGCGAGGCTTTGATGTGTGCGTCAGAGTTTGGCTCGAAATGCCGGAACGATTGGCCCGTCTGCGGAATAAGCTTTCGAAGGAACGAGATCA
>CAUJFK010000273.1 GCA_963169175.1 Acidobacteriota bacterium
AAGTAGATTATTCCCGCTGTTCCATGCCGAAAACCCAACGATCATCACCAACCCCAGCATGATCGCTCCGCCGACAGTGAACTCGAACGGTAAGTTCAATTGCGAAGCCTCCTTACTTGCGTTGCGAGCGAGCGGCGGCACCACAAAGATCAGGATCAGCAGAACGAATATAAGCGAAACCCCAGCTAAAATTCCCGCAAGCCGTGTGTTCCCCGTCAAATGGGCCGAATACGTCAAAGCCGACAGCCCAATGCCGCCGAATACGACAAGTAGCCCAAGAACCGCGTTGCGAATATCCCGCAGGCTGAAGAGTTGTGTAAAATTTCGGAAATTCATTGGTGCTTCAGGTCGCGGCGGTGGAACAAAGGACGCGCCGCAGCGCAAGCCGGCAAAATACGTTTCAACTTAATATTATGATGTTTCGTCAAGTCGGGTATAATGCCCCAGACACAACCTTGTTATCCTGACCACACAACACGTTATGAGAGATCCCGCACGGAAGAAAACGAATCGGGACGCGATCCTGGATGCGACCGATCAATTGCTGGCCCAGTCCGGTTACAAGAAAATGACCATCGAAGACCTTGCGCTGGAAGTGGGGATCGGCAAGGGCAGTGTTTATCTGCATTTCCAGAGCAAGGAAGATATTGCGCTTTCGCATATCGATCGGATTATCGCCAAACTGATCTTGAATCTCTGGGAGATCGTCCGGGGTGAGGGTTCGCCGGAACAGCGCCTCCGCGCAATGCTGCTGGAACGTGTTTTGTACCGATACGACCGCGTCCAGCATTATTCACAAAGCCTGGATGAGATGCTCGGCCAGCTTCGTCCACGATTGCTTGAACGGCGAAAGAGATACTTTGAAAATGAGGCAAAGGTCTTTGCTGAGGTCCTCAGCGAAGGCAATGCGGACGGCAGCCTGAATGCAAAGGACCCGATGGAAACCGCCCTGTCCCTGCTCGACGCCACGAATGCATTTCTTCCTTACAGTCTGAGCGCGACGGAACTAGGCGGACGCGACGACGTCGAGAGAAAGACCAAACTCATTGCTGATCTTTTGCTGAAAGGCCTGTGTAACCGGAACTGATCTGGTCGGAGAGCGGACGTTGGATTCGGACTCCCCGCCCAGCCTCGCATCACCGTTTCCAATAATTCCTGATCTTCAGGTCAAGCATCGGAAAGGCGCAGTATTCAACGTGTCGGCCTGATTCGCGCAGCTTCTGGACCATTGGGATGGCAGCGTCGGCATTTCGTGTATGGACAATTATTGTTGCGGCTCGCTGCAATTCAGGTTTCTGATTCAGCCACTCAGCGACGGCATAGCCGGTGTTTGAAAAATCATCATGGTCGTTGGATTCGTAATGATGAGGCAACAGGTCATGGTCCAGAAAAATAGCGTCGAATTTGCCATCTGCCAGTAATTCCTTGGCTTCCTCGACCGTTTCGGCGATCACAAGGTCGTCTCCGTTGAACCGCTTCTCGAACCACGCATGGCGCCGATAGTCATCGTCAAGCAGGAAAACCGAGATCGGCGTCCTTTCAGCCGACACATCGGCAAGCCCCAATCTTATCAACAGACTACGAAACACACCCATAGAAACTACTCACGGAAGTTCGACTATAGCACACTGTTATTCGGCGAAGATAACCAAAGGCTCCGCCATTTCTACAGCAGCCGATACCACATTTGCCTGAATTGAACGGGGTGATATAATCCCGTTTCAAAGCCGCACGAACAACCTGACGGAAGAATTTCGCGATGCCGAAAGAAAAACTTATAAAGCACAACCTGCGGGCCGTCCCGACGGAGGCTGATCAGCCCGACGGCCGGATCGTGCTCGATCAACCGGGATCCGATGTCTGCACCAAATGTTATGGTTCGGGTATGGAAGTGGTCGCCGGCAAAGGTGCCCGGATCTGTGAGTGCCGGCAGCGTGACGCCCACTCGATCAGGCTGGCAAAGGCCCGTATTCCAAAACGGTATGAGAAGTGCCATTTCAATTCTTACCAAAACACGTCCAACGAATCGCAAAAGGTGGCGCTGAAGTTGTGTATTGAGTTTGCCAACAAATATCCGGCTGTTGACCACGGTATCCTGCTCACCGGGCCTGTCGGCGTCGGCAAGACGCATCTTACGGTTTCAATAATAAAATCCTTGACGGAACGAGGCTTTCCTTGCCTTTTCTACGAATTCGGCTCACTTCTGAAAGAGATCCAGGATTCATACAATCCGAATACACGAACTTCTGAATCCGGCATTCTTTCACCGGTCCTGAACGCTGATGTGCTTGTCCTCGACGAACTCGGCTCGGCAAAACCGACCGACTGGGTTCGGGACACGATGTATCACGTCATCAACAGCCGATATAACGATCGAAAGTTCACTATCTTTACTACTAATTATCCTGACGAACGGCCGGCGGAAGGACGTGAGACGCTGGAGGACCGCATCGGTGTTCGCGCCCGTTCGCGAATGTTCGAAATGTGCCGGACAATTCGTCTTGATGGCGACGACTACCGGCGAAATTTCGACGGGCCGAGACTGCGCCGCTGAATCACGCCCAATAGCCATCAAAATTTACACAACTTTACTTCTCAGAGCGGTTAGGTGTGCTATACTCGCGGGCAAATCACAGCTTCAACAGGGCTGAGATCCAAACTGAGGTAAAGCATATGCGTTTCTGGAAGCCGATCGTCTTGATCTTGACGTTTCTTGCCCTCACGTCCGTGTGTCTTTCGCAGACACAGGCCGCTGCCGATCCCGAAAAGGAGCAAGCCCAAAAGGAACTTAACGAGCGGATCGTTCAGTCACTCGACCAGATCATCAGTGATGCCTCGCTGCTTCAACTTCCCCAAAATCGGGCTCTTGTCTATGCAATGGCTGGGGATATTTATTGGAAATTTGATGAGAAAAGGTCGCGAGACCTCTTCCGTTCGGCGGCAGGCGAGATACTCGCCTATAACGCCGACGCCGAGCGTGAAAAGCGCGAGAACACGGATCCGTACGCGCGGATTCTTGATGCTCCCGACCTGCGGATGATCACGCTCCCGCTCGTAGCCAAACGCGATGCGGAACTGGCCCTCCAGATGCTCGTGCAGACACGCCCGGCCGCCGTTACTGAAGCGATGCTGAAAGCAAACGCCCCCGATGCCCCGGCCGGAAATATGATCAGTTATAATCCCGAAGATCAGATGGTGCGGGCCGAACTCGAGATGGAACAGCGTTTCGTCCTTCTCGCCGCTGATGCAAACCCGGACCGCGCCATCGCTTTGATCAAGGATAGCCTTGCAAGAGGTATTTCAAACAATTTACTTCAATTGCTGCAGAAACTTCACACAAAGGATGAAAAAAAGGCGGCCGAACTGGGCGGCGATGTGATACGCCGATTCCTTGACACTGATCTTGCGCGCAAAAATGACCAGTTGAGCATCGTGATCAATTATCTCGCATTCATGACCCGGGCAGACGCCAGATCGGCCGAATCGGACCCGAAAAAGAAGGCTTTCCGCTTCACCGACGCCCAGGCAAAGGACCTTGCCAACAAGATCGTGGACACATTCATGCAGCCGGGCAATTCAGTTTCAGTTTCAAGCTATATATCGCGTGCGATCCCGTATCTTGAAAAGATCGTACCGGAAAAGGTTTCCACGCTCAGGCAAAAACAGGCAAGCAACCAAAGAAATACCCCCAGCGAACTTCGTAATGTACAGCGAATGGAACGGCTTTACGACCCCAAAACTACACCTGAGCAGATCCTGGCCGAGATCGCGAAACTTCCAAATTCACCTGAAAGGATCAATGCATATCAGGCCCTGACCACGAAGATATCGCAGATCGCCGATGACGCCCGGGCAAAACGGCTTATCGACCAGATCGCAGACGATGGTGCACGTACGCGTGCTCAGGAACAGTTTGATACGGCCCGCATCAACCGGACCGCCGCGGCGGGAAAACTCGAAGATGCCCGGAAAATGATCGGTACACTTACTAATAAGCTAACGCAAATACAAAAGCTCGTTTCGCTTGCCCAGCAGTACTTTCAGAAAGGTACTGAAAAGGATATTGAGGCCGCGAACGATCTTATGAAAAATGCGAGATCGTTGATCAATGAAACACCGGAGGACGAAGATGATCTCGCGGGCCTGATGGAGGTCATTCGCGGCTACGCAACGATCGAACCTGACTTGGCGTTCCGCCTTTTCGAACCGATCGTGGACCAGATGAACGAGATCATCTACGCTTCCGCCGTACTAAGCAGGTACAACAAGCGAAATCGATCGTTCAAACGAGGCGAGTTGATATTGCGACCAGAACGCGGAAACCCGGAAATACTTCTTTTCAGGTATCTTGACCAGATCCAGCTTCTCGGCAAGGCCGACCTTGCCCGAGCCAGTTCGCTTGCAGACCGGTTTCAACGGCCTGACGCTCGAATTCTCGTAAAGCTTCAAGCTATCAACGGGGCCATTCGTGAAGATAAGAAGCCGGTGGGACAGGGCCCGGTCCAAAGATAATCGACTCTTCGTCAGCTTCCGCCGTATAGGCCGAAGGCGTTATTCGAATCCGTGATCGAGCTCTCCGTCTTGTGGATCCTGACGTCTGAGTTGCGTCAAAATATCTCCCATTTTTACGCTATTTAATTTTGTTGTGCAATGCATAACAAAGTTCTTCCCTTTTCTGTCAGGAAAGGCTATAATCTTGTTGGCAGTTCGCTCGCCTGTTTACCTTTTACACCCCGATCTTCTAAATATGCCCGCTACTATCCCGCTTCTACAGGAAGGCCGCTACACTCTGGAACAAGAATTCCCGTACGTGGAAGATTGTTTTCTGTTTCAGGCACACGACACGCAGAAAGATGATGCAGTAACGATCGTAGAGGTACCGCTTTCGCACGCAAAAGGCGGCTCAACCCAAACCGATCAGTTCACGGAACAGGCCGAAAGGCTTGTCCTGTTCCGACACAATTCCGTTGTTTCGGTCCGCAGCTATTTCTCAGAGGGAGGCCGAAACTATCTGGTTTTGGACCCGATCGACGGAGTCGACCTCAGCACTGTTCTTGGCGATCCGACCAGGACGATCACAATCGCCGACATGGCCGCATGGGCGGACAATGTACTGGATGCGTTGAACATGATGCATCAGTCCCGTCCGCCGATGGCCTTTAGCAACCTAAGGCCCGAGAACATTTTTCTTCGAGCGGACGGCACTGCCGCTCTGCTTCCAGCAGGAATGCTGTACCGAAGCAGCAGCACGCCGGGATCATCGGCCGGTGCTTCCGCGGGCAATTCGCCGATCGCATTCTCACCGCTTGAACAGATATGGAGCGGCCTGGATGCAGCATCGCAAAAAGTCATCATCAGCAAATATGACGAAGCGTCCGAACGGACCCTGAAGCAAGGCCTGGATGCACGGAGTGACCTTTTTTCCCTTGGGGCAACGCTCTACAAACTTATGACCGGCAGAACGCCGGCCGACGCCCTCGAACGCTCGATCGAGATGATCGAAGGCAATCCTGATCCGCTCGTATCGCCGAACAACGTCGATGCAGCAATACCTTTCGAGATCTCCGATGTGATCATGAAGGCCATGGAGATCAGGCGCGAATACCGCTTTGATTCGGCGGCGATCATGCGGCAGGTCTTAAAAACCGCGCTGGTCCGTGTCAGGGAACGCGAGGCGGAAGAATCTCTTGTAAAGACGGTCGAGGGACACGATGTAAGCGGCGTTCTGCAAAACGCGCCCGCAAAACCGGCACCGGCGGATGTACAGAGGTCTGAGGTTCATAAGGTTGAACAGTCACGTGTTGTTCAAAAGCCTATCACTGAGGCCAAACCAGCTGAACCAGCTCAACCGGCCCGAAAGACCGAAACATTTACCCTTGCTGATCTCAACGACGACCTGCTCGGCCTGTTATCGCCACACCAGCACACATCTGAATCGCCGCAAACAATTATTATCGAGGCGCCGAAAGCAGCAGAACCACCAAAGCTGGAAACGGTACCAGTTGTTGTAGATCCGGTTGAACCAGTTAGCACGGCAAGCGAGCCTGTCGAACCGGAGCCTGTCGAGCAACTGCCGGTCGAATCAGAGCAGGTTGAGCCTGTACATCTCGAACCGGAGCCCGTTGAAGATCAGCCCGTCGTGACAGCGGCAACCGAGCAGGAAGTACCCGTGGTTGCCACCCCGGTTGAACCTGTGCTTACCGAATCGGCCCCAGAACCCGAGGCGAGCCAGGCGGCGGAGGCCGAAGTCGCGGCGGAACAGACCGAAACTGTGCCTGCCGAAAAGGTTCTGACCGCCGCAGCCAGCTATTATCATGGCGGCAGTGAAGCCCCGGCGGGACAAAAAGTTTCGGGCGGCATTGGATTGCCGGCCATTGCTGCGGCCGCAGTCGTCCTGGTCATCGCCGCGGTAGGAGGTTGGTACTTTTTAGGTTCAGGTCCTGCTCCGGCCTCGGTCGCTGAGCCGCCGGCCGCGACCCAGACCGCTCCGCCGGTCGAAGCCCCAGCCCAAAATCTTCAGTCCACCGAACCCTCGTCAGCCGAAACTACTCTTCCCCAGCCCGTCTCAGAACAGCCTTCAACCGCTGAGCCGTCGGCGGTCAAGCCGCTAACTGAAACCGGCGAAGTTCCAAACGCGGCCTCCGTGGTTACGCCGAAAACTAAAAAACCGGCCCCGACACAGGCCAAAACCCCTGCCCCGAAGAAGGCCGTCACTGTTGACGATCTCATCAACGACAACTAGACCCAACCGAATACCGCTATGAACTCTCTCTATCAACCCCGAAAACGCGGCCTCCGCATCTTTCATATACTATTTGCGTCAGCATTCATCATCTTTACGATAGGCGTATCGGCACAGCAGCCTGAACTAACACTGGCTGACATTCTGATCGGCCTCCGATCGAAGAAGGTGACGCTTGACGAGCGCAACGCGATACTCGCCGGAGCTGTCCGCGAACGAGGCATCACGTTTGCGATGACCCCGGAGATCGAAAAGGAACTGACAGCGACCGGAGCGTCGAAAGTGCTTATCGAAGCGGTCAAGGAAAAAGGAACCGCCGTGGCGGTGGTCACGCCTCCACCTACGCCCGCACCTACGCCGATACCGGATTTTACATTCTTTAAGACCCGGGCTGATGCAAATTTAGGCAAAGGCGAATTTGCCCTTGCCATCCCTGACTACGACAAGGCCCTTATACTTAAGCCTGACAACGCGGTCGCTTTTCTGAACCGCGGCCGAAGCTATTACAGCATCAAGGACTTTACAAAGGCGGAAGCAGACTTTGACAGATCTATCGAACTCGATGCCAAGGATTCGAAGGCATATTACAATCGCGGCCTGCTTTTCGAAAGCCGGGGCGATCTGGATAAAGCGCTCGCGGATTACAAGATATCGGCCGACCTTGACCCGGCGAATGAGCCGGCCAAGGCAATGGTAAAGAAGATCGCAGACCAGATCGAAGCCAAAACCGCCGCCGCAAGGGTTCCCGTGCCTGAGCCTCCGAAGATCGAAACTCCGGTCGTTAAACGGCCAGAGTCAGTGGATGTCGGCAGCCTTTCCGCCGTAAACGCGGTAAAGATGATAACTCCTTCGTATCCGGCGATGGCTCAAAAATCGAGGGTGGAAGGCAAAGTTGTGGTCGAGGTGAAACTTGATCTCGAGGGCAACGTTGTCTCGGCCAAGGCAGTTTCAGGACATCAGCTTCTGCGACGGGCCGCCGAGGATGCCGCAAACCGATCGAAGTTCCACGCCGCGACCTTCAATGGCCAGCCGATCAAAGGGACTGGAACAATTACCTACAGTTTCAACCTGAAACTCGATAACGAATAACGCGGGCTTTGTAATGATCAAAAGGCGTGATGCGAAACAGTTTGCATCACGCCTTTGCTTTTCCGCAGATCATCTCAGTAGTTTCCGACAACCGTCGAAGTCTTGATCCCGCATGCCTCCTGGGCGATCTTTACGCCAACGCTGGCACCTATCCGCGTAGCTCCCGCTTCGAACATTGCCCTGGCATCGTCAATTCCCTTCACGCCGCCGGACGCCTTCACGCCCAACGCGTGTCCGACCGTTCGGCGCATCAGGGCTACGTCGTCCACGGTTGCCCCGCCTTTTGAAAATCCGGTCGAGGTCTTAACAAAATCAGCCCCAGCGTTTTTTGCTGCAAGACACGCCGCGACCTTTTCGGCGTCGGTCAACAAAGCTGTCTCGATGATGACCTTGCACAGGATGCCATTCTCATGCGCTGCGGCGACAACGGCACGAATATCGTCTTCTACGGCGCAAATATCGCCCGATTTCAACGCTCCGATATTGATGACCATATCCACCTCGCGGGCGCCGTTGAAAATGGACCGCCGTGCTTCATATGCCTTAACATCGGGCAGCGTTGCGCCAAGCGGAAACCCAATCACAGTGCAAACGGGGACACCGCTTCCCTTAAGGAACTCGGCCGCCTTCTTAACCCAGCCCGGATTAACGCAAACAGAAGCAAATCCAAACTGTACGGCCTCGTCACAAAGTTTTCTGATATCGGCCTCGCTTGCCTCAGGTTTGAGCAGCGTATGGTCGATCAGGCTTGCCCAGTCGTGGGCCGTGGCGGATTGGCCAAGCACGATCCCGATCCGCTCGGCCCCCGCATCTACGATGCGCTGTACATCGGCGGAGCAGAATGAACCCGCAACCTCATCGCCTGCGAGTTTGGCCAGCACGAGATCGGTTATCTGCTCGATCAATTGTTCGCGATTTCCGTTTTGATCCATCTTTTCAAGATCACTTCGTGTATTTTCGTTCGATCTCGTCGATCTTCCCTACCCGCTTCTTGTGGCGTTCCTCACTTATTTCCGTGGTGAGAAATGCCGTCACGATCTCCTCGATCTCGTCCTGCGAATTCTGCCCGGCTCCGAGGGTGAGCACGTTCGCACCGTTGTGTTCACGCGAGTTCCGGGCCAACACCGCCGAATAACACGCAGCGGCGCGCACGTTCGGCACCTTGTTCGCGGCCATTGCGCTGCCGATACCGGCACCATCAATGATTATCCCCACGTCAGCACGATTATCGCCAACTGCGCGGGCGACGGCGTGAGCATAATCGGGGTAATCGACGGGTTCGGCCGAGTTTGTTCCGAGATCGTTTACCGTCAGGCCCAATCCTTTGAGAAACTCTTTAAGCGCTTCTTTTAACTGAAAACCGCCGTGGTCGGCACCGATCGCGACCGAACGGGCCTTTATCTCATTGTCACGCGGCGTTTTGCGTATCAACTCTATCCGCCGCTCGCTAACAATATCCTGCGCGAGCGGCGTCAGGCGGGCATTTACGGCAATGCGCACACGAGAACCTTCGCCCAGGCCCCGCAGGTCATCCTCCGTAAGGAGGGTTTTGGCGGATTCATCGCGGTCAAAATCCCGTCCTGCCTTCTCCTTTAGCGAATTTACCAAAACCCGAACGGGAAATTCGCTCGGCGGCGGTACAGGTCCCGGCCCATCGGGTACCGACCTTAGGATCTGGCGGACCATCTCTCTGACCTTTTCGCGAGTTTCAGGGTTTTGAAGCGACATTAGCAAATGTGGGATCGGGTCTTTATGGTCAAAACTTGAATTCCGCCCGTTGATTGAATAGTATTTGTAAAATTCCTAACAAGCAAGCCAACCAATTATGACCGCCGAACCACAAATTGCGTCCTCAACCGAGTTCACAAACACTAACCTTGAGGTACTTTTCACCGAGGAGCAGATCCGCGGCCGAATTGCCGAACTCGGGAAGCAGATCACGACAGAATATGCCGGAAAGGAACTCGTACTAGTCGGGGTACTGAAAGGGTGCTGCCTCTTCATGGCAGACCTTATGCGCGAGGTCGATCTGAACCTAACGTTCGACTTTTTGGCGGTATCTAGCTACAAAGACGGCACAAAATCGACCGGCGACGTTGAGATCCTGAAGGACCTGAGCAATCCTATCCGCGACAAACATGTGATCGTGGTCGAGGACATTGTCGATACCGGCCTGACGCTGTCGAGGCTGCTTGAGATACTCGAATCCCGCGGGGCCGCCTCGATCAAGCTTGCAAGCTTTCTGGACAAGCCTGATCCCCGGATCAAGAAAGGGCTGAAGATCGATTACACGGGTTTCACCGTGCCGAACAAATTCGTCGTTGGCTATGGCCTGGACGCCGCGGGCCGGTACAGAAACCTTCCTTTCATTGCGGTCGTGATCGACCCGGCAAACGCCTAGTAGCTGGTAGCGTTCTCACGAACGTGCCGGCTCGCTAGGAGGCCGCGGAACAGGAAGAACACGCCAACCATGTGGAAACAGAATCCCCAGAAATCTCGCAAGCCGAGACTGAGTATTGAATCCACAACATACAGGAAGATCCCGACAATGAACATTGCGTCGTGCCGGCGCTTTGCAAAATAACCAAAGGCGGCGAATATCGCGGCAATTATCAGATCTCCGACCAACCCAACTATATGCAGCGGCGGCGAAAACCCTTCGGCGGTCAGCGGCCCTCTCGTCCCATCAAGCCATTGCGTCACGCCGAATGCGAACGGCGTGTTCCGAATTTCGACGAAGTACACGATCAACGAGTTTAATGCCGAAAGTATCGCCAGCCAAAAAAACCAGTTCGCTCCTTCATAAAGCGTTTGGCGATCGAGAATTCTCGGTTCTGTAGGTTCTATGTCCATAGTCTCCCTCCTACGATAGAATTTTGTGCAAATCCATTTTACCACACGGAGCAAACGGCAAAATACTTCGCGAGAAGAATGTCAGCGGATAAAGGCAGCCTAGATGATCGCTCGTTCGAGGTCGAGCCCCTTGGCCAAAGACGCCATTTCGTGGATCTTCGCTCCTCTTTTCGTCCGATTCGTGGTCCTGGGTCCGGCTCCCACCCCAAATTCGATCCAAAACTAGAGACGAGACCCGTGAGGCTACGGCCTTCTACCGGATCGAGTCGTATCGGCCGCGCAGGGAACACCACCGCCTCGCGTTGACCTTTTCCGAATCTTTATGTAGAATTTAGGTTTTTCGGCTTTCGGGAAAATCCCGCTGTGCCGTGCGGGAGATAACTTAAGATGAGTTACGCAATTATTAGAACAGGCGGAAAGCAGTTTCCGGTCGAATCCGGCCAGAGCATTCGCGTGCCTTCGATCGACGGTGAGGCCGGCGCGAAGGTCGATATTGAGGCGTTGGTACTCGGCGAAGGCAAAAATGCCAAGGTCGGCGGCGGGGCAACCGTCTCCGCGACGATCGTGGGCCACGGCCGAGGCGACAAGGTCATTGTCTTCAAAAAGAAGCGCCGCAAACAGTACAAGCGAAAGCAGGGCCACAGGCAAGGATTTACTGAGATCAAGATAGAGAATATCTAGGAAGAGCTATGGGTCCTGCCTTCCGGCGGCCAAGCCCTGGCACGGGCCCGCTAAAGCAGCGACTCAAGACGATTTAGCAATATGGCACATAAGAAAGGTGTAGGTTCATCAAGGAACGGCCGTGATTCGAATGCTCAGCGGCTTGGTTTAAAAAAATTCGGCGGCCAGCGCGTGCTAGGCGGCAACATCCTTGCCCGTCAGCGTGGGACCAAATGGAAGCCGGGCAATAATGTCGGCCGCGGCAAAGATGATACGCTGTTTGCTCTTATTGAAGGCTTCGTAAAATTTGAGGATAAGGGCCGCAGAGGCAAGTTCATCAGTGTTTACGCTGAAGGCGCGACCGAGTTGGCACCAAAAGCTGCCTAAACCAGTATTGGATCAGTAGCCAAAGCCGTTGGGCCTGTTCGGGTTCAACGGCTTTGTTGTTTCCTGTGGACATATGAACGACAGCGTCAAACCGACTGAACGGACACGTGTCAAACGCCTACCTAAACGCGGCGAATATGACCGCGAGGTAATAAACGCCATTCTTGATGAGGGATTTATCTGTTATGTCGGCTTTGCCGCCGACGGCCAGCCGTATGTCATCCCGACCGGATACGCGCGGATCGGGAATGATCTAT
>CAUJFK010000274.1 GCA_963169175.1 Acidobacteriota bacterium
GTTCGCTGTTTTTGACGTCACAAATAACGAGTTCTTTTTTGGTGAGAATCTGATCGAAAAGAAGTTCGAGGATGTGCAGGAAGAGGTTGCAAGAATGGCGAAGGCTGAACCGACCCTGGTTCGCGTCGCTGAAAATGCGCTCGATTGAGCCTCCACGCGCCCATAGCTCAAAAAAAGGAGGCGGCATAGCGCCGCCTAAGGTGCTTGTAAATTTTACGCCGATCTATCTTGCCCGAGGCTTCATCGGCACATTTCGCTCGATCGAATCATATATCTGCAGATAGATCTGCGTTTCCCTCGGGATCAGATTTGTCCAGTTGGCTCCGCCGCGATTGATATAGCCGGCCAGGCGTGCAGGATTCGAGTTATACCCGGCGGCCATCAATTGTTCAGGTGTCGCAATGCCTGTTTCAAGGGCACCCGTAACGGTCGGGCTTGCTATCAGGTCTTCCCACGTACGCTTCATGTATATCAGCATCGCTTCGGTCGCGTTGACGTGGTTTCGCATTCCATCCACAAAATCCGGGTCAAGCGGCACATTCGGGTGCCAGGAACGCACCATTCTGTACGTCGAGGGGATCATCTGGACCATTCCTCCGGCACCGGCCGAGCTGACCGAATACCGATACGTCTGTCCCTCGTTCAACGCGTAAAGCGTGTAGATATCATCGTAAATGTTCTTGTGAACTTCGGTACGGAACCTAAGATGATCGACGTGCTCAACCGCGGCAAGGCGTTCGGCCATATCCGCGATCCTGGGCTCAATGGCGATGCCTTTATTACGCAGGCGTTCGCGGGCAAGTTCGATAACGTTTCGCACATATAGCCTGCCGGCGTTCACAACCTCAGGCGTTACAAGGCCCGGATGCGTGGACATATAATATGCCGTTTCAATATACTTGCCGCCGCGAATGACGGGGTACTGCACCAAAAGTGGTGTATGGCGCGTACCGTCCTGGTCCGTAAGCAAGATCGGCGTGTTAACCCCGTTGCCGCGGATGGTTTCAGCCGTTATTGTCCTGCCGTTAGAAGAAACGATCTGTCGCGGTGTTCCCTTGTCCAGAAATGCTTCTTTCGACAGCACCACGAAATCTATCTCGTCGGTTTCAGAATCATTGAAAGCAACACGGACAAAATCCATCGGAACGGTGCTTTCGACCGAGGCTGTAGGTAGAGGCCGGGTCTGCAGAATACGTTTCGCCTCGGCGATTTTGCGCTTGATCGCACCGAAGCTCAGGGCCTTGCCGGTGGGATCGGAAGAGGCACGAACAGGCGTCCGCGATGCCGGTACCTCGCTGGGGCCGCCCACGACGATCGGAGTCGCCAAGGGTTTGGGTGCGGGTGTTGTGACCGGACGCGGTGTCGGCGTGGATGGCGGCTTTATGGCCGGCATCGTGCTTGTCACGACAACACGGCTTCGACTTTTTTCAGCTGGTTGCTGGGCCTCGGCGGCGGCGGCCGACACGAAAAGAAGCGCAAGTGCGGAGATATGGGCTGATCTCATATTGGTACTACCGAGGAGAGCTTGTCCGGGTGAACGAATCCATGGAACGGCGCACGTTCCGTGTACTTAAGATTCGCTTATTTGGGAAAGGGTTGTCAAGGCTTATCGAAACAGATTATAAGTCCCACAAAAAAATATTATGGAATAGCATGTGTTTTCGGACGAATGACCGCCCGTTCTGGTATTCTGTCAATTTGTCGAAAGTTATGGCGAAACTCTTTGGAACAGACGGGATACGAGGCGAGGCCGGTGTTTTTCCGCTGGACGAGAAAACGGTATTCAGAATAGGACGCTCTCTTGCGGCGCGCATGACAGAACGGCTTGGGCGTGCCCCGCGGTTTATTACTGGCCGAGACACGCGCGAATCGGGAGCGTGGATAGAATGCGAGTTCAGCCGCGGTGCTGCTTCCGCAAATGCCGTATGCGAATCTGCCGCCGTCATAACGACTCCCGGCGTTGCGTTTCTTACTGCACAATTCGGATTCGATCTTGGCATTGTTATCAGCGCGTCGCATAACCCTTTTCAGGACAATGGGATAAAGGCATTTTTGCCGAGTGGCCAAAAGATCGACGATGAGCTTGAACGCGCGGTCGAGGATGACATCGCGTCCGATGACGCGGCCGATGCGGATGAAAGTTCGGTTAGTGCCGGCCACTCCCGTGCAGACGATTTTCAGGCCTCGTATTTGAATCATTTGCGGTCAACAACGGGAGCCTTTCGGCTTGATGGATACAAGATCGTGATCGACAGTGCCAACGGGGCAGCCTCGGCCCTTGCACCATTGCTGTTTCGCGGCTTAGGGGCAGATGTTGTTTGCACCAACGACGCACCCGATGGCCGAAATATCAACAAGGACTCCGGTTCGCTGCATCTGGAGCATCTCCAGGCCAAGGTGATCGAAACCACGGCCGATATGGGCGTCGCATTTGACGGCGACGCCGACCGGGCGTTGTTCGTTGATGAGCAGGGGAATATTATCGATGGCGACGCGGCGTTGTGGATAATGGCCAAATTGATGCAGGAACGCGGCGGGTTGGCGTCCGGCAAGGTCGTGGCGACGGTCATGAGCAACATAGGTCTTGAGATAGCCCTGGCATCTCGAGGAATTCAGTTGGTGCGCACGGCCGTCGGCGACAAGTATGTGCTCGAAGAGCTTGTCAGGTCGGGCGTTGAGATCGGCGGCGAACAGTCGGGCCATATTATTTTTCCGCGTGCCAGCCTGGTTGGCGACGGAATGATGACCGCCCTGCGTGTTTTCGAGGCGGCGGCGGCAAGCGGGAAGAAGTTGTCGGAACTGACCGAAGGTTTCCGACGCTATCCGCAGGTCCTTGTAAACGTGCGTGTAGGCCAAAAGAAGCCTTTTGATGAGGTCGAAGCGATACGCAAGGCATCGACCGAGACGGAAGCCGCTCTCTCCGGCAGCGGCCGGCTCTTGCTGCGCTATTCGGGAACCGAAAATCTGGCACGCGTTATGATCGAAGGCCGTGACCAGAGCGAGATCGAGGGTTTGGCAAATCAATTGGCGGATACGATAAAGACGGCCCTTGGCTGATGCGGCAAATGATCTTCGCGTCAACGCGATCTGTTATTTTATTGTGGCAACAAAGGTAAATGTAAAAACAACAAGAAACGCAGCCTCGTACGACATTTCGATCGGGCGTGGATCGCTTAAGAACGCGGGCGAATGGGCGAAAAGCGTGATGCCTGGAAGCTCCGGCCGCGCGGCGATCATTTCGAACCGCAAGGTATTTGGCCTGTACGGCAATGCTGTTAAAAAAAGCCTGGAGAATGCCGGCTTCGAGCCGCATGTCCAGCTTATCGGCGATGGCGAGCGATTCAAGAACCTTCGCACGCTTGAAGATACGCTTCGCTTTCTGAGTGGATCGAAGTTCACCAGGACCGATTCGATCGTTGCGCTCGGCGGCGGAGTTGTTGGCGATCTTGCTGGCTTTGCGGCGTCGGTCTATCTCAGAGGAATTGATCTTCTCCAGGTCCCGACGACGCTGCTCTCAATGATCGATTCATCCGTCGGCGGCAAGACCGGCGTAAATTCAAGCTTTGGGAAGAATCTGATAGGAGCATTCTATCAGCCCCGCGGTGTGTTGATCGATACAAACACGCTCTTGACACTCCCTGAACGCGAGGTGACGGCGGGATTTTGCGAGGCGGTAAAACAGGGTGCGATAAGCGACAGAAGCTTGCTGGATAAGACTGCCAAAATTCTCGGACAACTCGAAGGCCGCAGGTTGCACGAGCGGCTGGGCGAAGATAGCTTTTCAGAGAACTTTGCCCGCTTTCTCGCCGCCCAGATATCTTTCAAAGCCCGCATCGTTGCCGGTGATGAACGCGAATCGGTCGCAAAAACAGACGCCCGATCGAGAAAAATACTGAATTTCGGCCATACTTTTGGCCACGCTCTTGAAAAGGTCACAAATTACCGCTATTTCCGCCACGGGGAAGCGGTCGGCCACGGGATCAGGTTTGCCGCGGCCCTATCAAAAAACCTTGAACTAATTGGCCAAAATGAAGTAGAATTGTTGAACGATGTTGTGCGTCGGGCGGGCAGCTTGCCATCGCTCGGCAGCATCGACCCCAGCGAGATCTTCGCAACCTTTAAGTACGACAAGAAAATGATCAACGATTCACTTCAATGGATCCTTTTGGAAGGAATAGGGAAACCGGTCATTTTTTCGCATGCAAAGATCCGGCAGGCCGTGCTTGCCGCGTCGTTCAAAGAGATCACCCGCAGCTAGGCCTGCTTGGGTTCACCGCCTTCGGCCGAAGGAGCATTACGATATGAGAAGTTTTAAGAAAGATCGCAGCCGCGAGCGCGGCGGTGCGGGCGTGAAATTCCTTTGCGTCGCCCTTGTTCTGGGAATTTTGGGGCACGCGGGTTACAACTATATTCCCGTGGCCTACGAAGGAGCGAACCTCCGGCAGGAAATGGATACGGCCGTCGTTAAGGGCCTGGCGTCGTCGGGGCAGATAAAGCCGCTTGAGGTAGTTAAGGCTTCGGTCGAGCGGGCGCTTCGTGAGAATAACGCGCCTACGGACGCGATGGTCGATATCAAGCCTGAGGGCGGCGTTGTGCAGGCACACGTTGTCTATACCAAGGCCGTATCGATGCTGCCGTTCGGGCTTTACAAATACAATTACAATTTCAATTATCTTGCGGCCCCGACCGGCTATCTGCTGAAGGACGGCAAGAACTAGTGGATCGTAACCGATAATTTGGAATTAGTTTTAGCCGTTCTCTTCTTCCTTCGCGAACTTTGAGTCCTCCCTTTGAGGCCTTTGTGTTAACGGTTCTTCTTAACACCAAACTCACAAGGTTGAAGACACAAAGAGCGCAAAAGTACTTGCGATTCAACTTTTACAGTCAACTAGAGGGCGGCCGCCAGTGATTGACGGACCTTTAGAGGTTGGATATTGATAAGGTTCTGCGGTGCATCGGCCAGCCAGGTCGAGGGGCAAACTCCGCATGTAGTACATTTTTCAACCGCAGGACACGGGAGGCTCGAAAGGGCCTCTTGTGATTTTTCGTGTTCCGTTTTGAGGAATTCGAATGAAAGGCCTGTATCGACGATAGACCAGGGCAGAAACTCGTCGTAGCCACGGTCGCGCGAAGTATGAAAAGCGGGGTCAACGCCGGTTTCACGCAGGGCACGGCCAATATCGCCATCGATTCGGGCCGCCCGGTCGATAACCTTCGCTATCGTACGGTCGCCCGATGAGAACAGTGCCTGTTCGTGCGCGATGCGGGCCGACATAAACCGGACATCGACATTCGGTATTCGGCTAAGGCCTTTGCACACGTATTTTATCCTGCGCTTAAGCTCCTTTTCAGGGCAGATCGCATCCCATTGGAGCGGTGTATTCGGCTTTGGCACAAAACCATTTAGCGACACAATGATTTTTCCCGCCCGGCCAAAGAGTTTGCCGGCTTCGAGCATTCGATCTTTTATTCTTGCCGCCAGCACAAATATCTCGTCGAGGTCTTCCTGATTTTCTGTCGGCAGGCCGACCATTACATAAAGTTTTATGGTCAGCATCCCGCGATCAAATACTGAACCGCAGATATCGACGATCTCGTCGTTCGTCAAATTCTTGTTGATGACCCGGCGCAGGCGGTCTGATCCGGTTTCAGGCGCAACGGCTATCTGCTGGTCTTTTGATTCAACAAGTGCGTCAAGAAGTTCGTCCGAGATCTGGTCCAGCCGGAGCGATGAAACCGTGATGCGATAGTCCATCGCCCGCAGTTCGCTGAGAATGGTCGAGATCTCAGGGTGATCGCACACAGCGGTCGAGACCAGGCCGATCTTGTTCGTTTTCGAACGCCATTCAGCCGCCTTTGCCAGTATGTCGCGGGCGGGTACGACACGCGGCGGGTAATAATTATAACCAGCCCAGCAAAAGCGGCAGCCCTGCGAACAGCCGCGCGATATCTCGACCAGAAGGCGGTCGCCCATTTCCGCTCCCGGTGACCAAACGGATGTCGATGGGCAGAATACGTCCTGCGATTTCAGGAATTCGGTAAGCTCGGTTTCGCCGCGTTTCATGGCACGCCTTAACGTGCCTTCTTTCGGATTAACAGCCGAAAGCGCACGGCCGACACGACGCGGAACGCCTTCTGCGTTCGGGATGTAATCAAAAGCGGTGCCGTCTTCGTTATACACCACGTCATAGAGCGACGGAACATAAAATCCACGGCCGATACCCGCAAGCGTCAGGAGAATATTTTCTTTTGAGCCTTGTTCAAGGATCGCGTCAACGAGTTGATGTACCAATATCTCGCCTTCACCGACAGCGATGACGTCGGTGAAATCTGCGATCGGCTCCGGGTTTAGGAACGAGGCGGCCCCGCCCATGATAACCAGCGGGTGAAAATGGTTTCGCTCCGAGGCCCAGACCGGGATGCCTGATAGCTGGAGCATTCGGGCCATGTTCAGGTAGTCGGTTTCGAACGAGATCGAGAAAGCAACCATGTCAAAGTCGCGGACAGGCGTTTGGGTTTCGTGAGACAGAAGCGGAGTGCGCGACTTTTCGTATTCCTTCAGGTCAGCGGCATCCGGCAAGAAAACCCGTTCGCAAGAAACCTCAGGAATGCGGTTGAACAACTCGTACATCGTGTGCATCCCGAGATTTGCCATGGCAATGGCATGAGTGTTCGGGTAACACAAAGCGATCTTCAGCTCGGCCCCGCGTTTTACGACAAAACCTTCCTCGTGTGCGAGCTTGTTCTTATAGCTTTCTACGATGCGTTTATTCATTCGAGCAATTAATTAGAATATCAGGAATTCGTCCCGGCAGCCAATAGTGAGGTCATCCGGCCGGCCGAGCATGCATCGTTCAAAAGTAGGTTCAGGCCCGACTTAGCCTTCCGATTCGTGAATTTCGATCCTTGATTCGTGCCTTTCGTGGCGGCGAAGCCGGGACATCCCTTAATTCAGATCTCCTTCCTCTTCTTCTGTGGTTGATAGCTTATTACCACCGATCAAGATGAACAAGAGTCGGCGTCAACGGCACGTATGACATGGGTATTACAGACGTCCTCTACTTAGCTCTTCTTGCCCTTTTTTTCTTCTTCCTCATGCACAGTGACGTATGGACGGTGCTGGACCTCAAACTGCTTGTCGTCGTAGGTTCCGTCGCCGTCAACGTCCACCTTGACCTGAAGCTTATATTTCTTGCCCGGTTCGTGCTTTTTCGCAAGGTCGTAGGCGAGGCTGTACTGGTTGCGAAGCAGGGCATTGATGCTCTGCAGATATGCGGGGATCTCACTTTCAAAGGTCATTTCAAAATGCATCCCGCCCGATTCCCGTGCAAACGTATTCATCGCATTCTTTGCCTGCAGGAATGTAAGCCGGCCTGGTGCTCCGGTGATCGAATCGGTGGCAGGAAGATATGGTTCGTACCGTTTGTAGAAAAGATTGCCCGTGCTGATGATATAGATCGGTATCCCGGCTTCCTGGATGATCTTGCGCGTATCGCCGTAGCTTATCTTGCTGAATGTATCTATTCCGGATGCAACAAGGATGATCGCGCGGCGTTTTGATTTGACGCTGACCATGCCGCCGTAATCCGCCTGTTTTGCCTCGCTGTCCTCAAGCACAACGGTGTCGCCGCGGCCGCCTACCAAGGCAAACTTGATCGCATCGAAAAGATTATTCTCACGAAACGCAGGACGGTTTTTGAGGAGCAGGTCGATGGTTTGGCGTATGCGTGCAGGATCGTTCGTAAAATCCGTGATCGGCGTCGGCCGCATATCGAATGCGATGACCGAGGCATAATCGTCCGGCGGTTTGATAAAGCCGGTCAGGAATTGCGCGACCGGGCGGACAGTTTCATAAACACCCGGCTCAAAATAGCCGCCCGCCGCCCGTCCGAAAACCTCGCTCCATTTGCTGTATTCGAGAACGAGCGTCACGGTGATCGGCGCCTCCGGCGTCGTAAAGCTTGAGATATTCTGCTTTACACCGTCTTCAAATATTCCAAAATTTTCCTTCTTCAACCCGGTGATTATTTGGCCGGTCTTTTTATTCAGCACCACCGCATCGACATTGACGATGTCCGTGTCAACGGTGATCACACCTTCGCCGGGGATGGCTTTCTTTTCCTCTTCCTGACGTTTGCGCTCTTCTTCCTCAGCTTTTAGCTGCTCAGGTGTTTTCGGAGTGGGCCGCTGGTTCTTTTTATCGCCGCTTTTGGGCTCGACCCGCTGCGGCTTTGACTGAGCGATCAGTCCCGGTGCAAAATGGCCGGCCATAAGCGTGATTACAAACAATAGCGACACCAGGCGCGAATGAAGAATTTTCATAGATTTCACCGACGGGGCTGAATTTTACGGAAGTAAGATTCCAATTGTCGGCTTTTGGTTGGTATTTATCAAGTATTTTAGGCAGATGGGTGCGGGCTGCTCTTTGGCTTGTTCCAAGTTGGTTTAAACTCAGGAAGCAACTTTTGTTTCGCGGATCTGGTTTCATGATTCGTGCTTTTCGTGGTGGCGAAGCCGGATATCTGGACCACGAAGCACACGAAAGAGAACACGAAATTCACGAAGAATCAGCCTTTTTTTATTGATCGCGGTCCGGCAAGCATCACGCTGGCTCGATCTCGATGCGGACATCGTAGGTGCCCGAGTTGTCAGTCAGATCGCCTTCGTTCACGCCGAGGAACAAGGCCCCGTCCCGCGAAGCGGTAAACGTTCGTTCGGACCCGATATAGATAAACTCATTGTTATCATCACCTATCACGGCGATCAGGGCCCCGGTTGGGACGCTCTTGAGCAATTTTGCCGGATCTTCAAGATCATAAAGGCCGGACGGGCCGGTTGACTTTCCTTTGCCGAGCGAAATACTGCCGCCGCCGATGATACGGACCTTTTGGCCTTTTCGAACGACCCATCCGGAGTTGGTCCAGCCATTTGCCGAATTATCAGCCAGGACCTTGACCGAAAGTTCTATCGGCCTGGCGATGCCGCTGCGGGATTCTTCTGTTGCCTGCGGCCGTGTTGTCGCCGGCGTAGGCCTCGGGGTTGGCTGGACCGAGACAGTGTCTGTCTTGATAACCCGGTGCGAATTTGTCGAAGGCGTCGAGGTTTCAACGTACTGGGCGTCATTTGAAACCGGTTCTGTTCGCGTCGCTGCCGAATCGAACTGGATCGACTCGACCTCATCGGCCGCAAAGGTCATTTGCCGCTCGCGGCTGCCTTCGCCGACCAGCACAACAAATTTCCCCGCGCCAAAGCTTACAATTCGGCCTTTTATTATACTGCCGTCCTTTAGCCTGAGCGTATCCGCGAATGCGGAGGCCGCAAGTAGGGCGATAAGCACGATCGCTAAACAAGCGCGTGCGGAATGCTTGATCTGGTCCATATATTCCCTCCAAAGTCCTGAGGCCGGTTTTACCGGGGAGAATACCGGAACGAAGATGCGGAAAACCCGTTTCTATGTTGCACAGTTTCAAAGGCCGAACACATAAAAATCATAACCAATTTTCCGCCGATTGTGAATAAATATGTCCGCGGGCGGCGTATTGCACACGGTTTATACAAATTTTGAGCCTGTCCAAAACGGCCCGTCTTTTCGTCGGTTTCGCGTCTTGTTTTCGTCTTTTTCGTGGTAAGTGGCCCGGCTTCGCCAACCACGAAATAGACGAATTAAGAAACGAAACTTACGAAACATCTATAAAGACGGTTTCGGTGTCAAGGGGAAAAGAGCAGAGTTGTAATATGCCGCCGGGGGGCGGTTTTATTTATTCTCTGTTCTTTGGAAAAAAGTTCTTCGTTCATGATTTTGTAAAGTTTCGGTTTATCTCGA
>CAUJFK010000275.1 GCA_963169175.1 Acidobacteriota bacterium
GGTCGAGAAATTGCCCGTGTCTCTGATCAAATTCGCCGTGATAAATCACTGGATGGGCGAAGGAACGCATGAGACCGAGGTGCGCATTCTTTCGCCGGACAAGATCGATCTGGTCGTGTCATCGCAGGCAACCCCGATCGATCTGACACCCGGCGGGTTTACCGACAACGTCAGCTTCTTTGTGAACGTGGTATTTCCGACCGCAGGGACCTATTGGGTGCAGACGCTTGCGGATGCAGTTGTGCTTGAAGAATTTCCGCTGATCGTTGCCGACGCAAATGAAGTACAGGCCATGCAGCAGGCGGACGAGATCTCGGAAACTATAAATTAGATCCCGTGCGTCATATCTATTTGTCGGTACTCGAAAGATCGAGCGAAATGGCAACCTGATAGACGGCCGGATTATCAACGACTATTTCCTTAACGCCGCTGACGCCTTTATATTTCGCCGTTACCCTGAATTTTGTTCCGCCCGGAGGCTGGCGGAACGTGAATTCGCCGCTTGAACTGGAATAGACCGATGCGAGTTCCTTGGTGGTTCCGTCCGCATTTATGCGTTCCAGCTTTACCTTTGCCCCGGTTATGCTCGTTCCTTCTTTGAAAAAAACGCTTCCGCGAAGTATCACCAATGAACCCTGATCGACGTTCAGGAAAAGATTGCTGCCGAGGTCGCGGACCTTGTCCTTTTTGACCTCGACGCCAAATTTTGATCCGGAAGCATAGCCGTCAGCTTCAACGCGAAGGCTGTAAATTCCCGGAGTGATACCGCCCATCACAAAGCTTCCGTCGGACGAGGTCTTGACCGTCTTTACGTCTTCCGTACCTTTTGTCAGCGAGACCGAGGCATTTGCGATACCGCTGCCGCTGTTGTTTCGCACCCGGCCCTTTATGCCGCCGGCCTGACCAAGCGCGAAGCTTGCCGACAGCAGAACGAGGATGATCGGGCCGGTAAAGGCCTTAAGCAGAGCTGAGATCGGATAGAGCTTTATCATGCGGTAGTCGCTCCCGCGTTTTCGCGAAATTCGCGGGCTACATCATTGATGATGTCGTCAAGGGTTCGGGTTGGCTTATAGCTGATCAGGCGGGCGGCCTTTTCAAGGCTTGGGACCCGGCGGCGCATATCCTCAAAGCCTTCGCCGTATGCTTCGGAATAGGGAATATAGCGGATCTGGCTGGTGCTGTTGGTCAGCGCAATGGCCCGTTCGGCAAGCCCCGTTATCGTTACTTCTTCATCGTTACCAAGATTTATCACCTGGCCAAGACATTCGTTCGAATGAAGAAGCTTGCATAATCCGTCAACAACGTCCGCAACATGTCCAAAGCATCTTGATTGCGTGCCGTCGCCGTGGACCTCGATCGGTTCGTTCTTTATGGCCGCTTGGACAAATCGCGGCACTACCATGCCATATTGGCCGGTCTGTCTCGGGCCGACGGTATTGAACAAACGAACCACCACGACGGGCAGCCGCGTTTCTTTCCAATGGGCAAGAGCGAGAAATTCGTCCAGTGTTTTCGCGCAGGCATACGCCCAGCGGTGCTTGTCGGTCGCACCGGTCAGAAGGTCGTCGTCCTCTTTGAACGGAACGCTTGCGCCTTTGCCGTAAACCTCTGACGTGCTTGGAATTAGGACCCGTTTGCGATAACGCGAACAGAATTTAAGGATTGCGTCGGTGCCGTGAAAGATCGTTTCGATCGTTTTTACGGGCTGCTCCATGATGAGCCGCACACCGACGGCGCTGGCCATGTGATAAACATGGTCGGCCTCGCGGACAAGTTCTTCAAGAAGCTGCTCGTTTCGGACGGTGTCGATGATAAGGCGGAAATTTCCAGTGCCTTCGAGATGTTCGACATTCGAATATTTTCCGGTGGAAAGGTCGTCGATGACAGTTATCTCATGGCCTTCGGCGATCAGCCTATCGGCCAGATGGCTGCCAACGAATCCCGCACCGCCCGTGATAAGTATTTTCATAATCAATCTTCAAGCAGGGAAATAGGCTAACAAGCCCTGCTCGGTATTTCAAAGGCGTGCGGCAAAGTAATCGACCGTCTTCTTCAGGCCCTCGTCGAGGGGAACGCGCGGGTTCCAATTGAGAAGCTGCTGCGCCCGGCTAATATCGGGACGGCGCTGCTTAGGGTCGTCCGCCGGCAGCGGAAGGTAACGGACATTTATCTCTTTGCCGCTTGTTCTGCCCACCGCTTCGGCCAATTCGTTCATTGTAAATTCTGACGGGTTCCCGATATTTACCGGCTGATGAATATCGTCAGCCTCGGCGTTCATCAATTTGATCAAACCGTCGACCAGATCGCTGACGTAGCAGAACGAACGTGTCTGTGTGCCGTCGCCGTAGATGGTCAAGTCTTCGCCCCTTAACGCCTGGACCACGAAATTCGAAACGACGCGGCCGTCATTCTCAAGCATCCGTTCGCCGTAAGTATTAAATATGCGCACGATGCGCGTATCGACGCCGTTCTGGCGATGATAGTCCATCATCAGCGTTTCGGCGACGCGTTTGCCTTCGTCATAACAGCTTCGGAGGCCAATGGGGTTAACGTTTCCAAAATAATCTTCGGTCTGCGGATGAATAAGCGGATCGCCATAAACTTCGCTTGTCGAGGCCTGCAGAATGCGGGCCTTTACACGCTTTGCCATGCCGAGCATATTGATCATGCCCATTACACTGGTCTTTACCGTCTTGACCGGGTTGTACTGATAGTGTACCGGCGACGCCGGGCACGCGAGGTTGTAGATCTGATCCACCTCAAGCAGGATCGGCTCGATCACGTCATGACGGATAAGCTCGAAACGCTTGTCGTCCATCAAGTGGAGGATATTCTCTTTCCGTCCGGTGAAAAAATTGTCGAGGCAGACGACCTCGCCGCCTTCGGCCAGCAGCAGTTCACAAAGATGCGAGCCAATAAACCCAGCACCGCCGGTTACAAGTATGCGCATGTTTTCATTTGGTCCGACTTCGGCAGCGACCTGCCGGAAACGCAATATTATCCATTAAATTTGGGTCGTTTTCAATATCGATAGAAACGTAATGGCTGATCAGTAGTATCCTGATCTTGCGGTGTTTTAGTTTGCGGAGGCCCGCGCGTTAGCAAGGGCTTAATGTGGACGTTGAATATTAAGCCCTCGCTAACGCGCGGGCTTCTGCATTGACCGAGTACCACAGAATTAGGGCACCATTGGCCGATCAGAAATTCAGGTGTGGATTTGTCAAAATCGTGAATGAATGAAACAATTTCGGTTTCCGTGATTTGCGTTTTACTGCCGACGAAACGATCGCAGCGATAAATGAAGAAATCTGGTTTCGCAATACTATTTATTCTAACCGCATATCTGTGCCTAGCGGCGCAGCAGCAAGGCGCTCGGACAATACAGATACCGGCCGAAAAACGGTCTCCGGTCACGATCCCGAAATTCGACACTCCGCCTGTGATAGACGGGAAGATCGATGACGCGATATGGAAAAGCGCCGCGGTTTTCAAAGATTTTGTCCAGATCCAGCCCGGCGACAACATTGCGCCTTCGCGTGAAACGATCGCATTTGTCGGGTACGACGAAAATAATCTTTACATTGCCTGGCATGCTTTCGACGATCCGAATTTGGTGCGGGCGAGCGTAGCGACGCGCGACGAAGTGTGGTCAGACGCAAACGTTAGCGTCACGCTCGATACTTTTAATGACCAGCGGCGGGCTTATCAGCTTTACTTTAACCCGCTCGGTATTCAGGCGGACGGGATCGAGGGCGGCGGCGGAGGCGGCGGATTCGGTGGGCCGGATTTCAGTGTCGATATTGTAATGGAGTCAAAGGGCGTTTTGCTCGACGATGGTTATTCCGTCGAGGTGCGGATACCCTTCAAATCGCTCCGTTACGCGGCTGGAAAAGGAAAATTTTGGGGCTTTAATCTCGGCCGCCGCATGCCGCGATTGAATGATGAGAACAATTCGTGGATGCCGATCGTGCGAAGCATTTCGACGCTGAGTCAAATAGGGAAGATCACCGGGTTAAACGATATAAGGACGGAACGGGCGCTTGAGATCGTGCCGAGCGTCACGGTGAGCGAAACTGGCGAACGGATAGAGGATCTGTCGCATCCGCTGGGTTCACGGCTTCAGAACGGGCCGCTAAAAGCAGACGTTGGCGTTTCGATAAAATATCAGATCACGCCGAATATCACACTCGATGCAGCCGTTAATCCTGACTTTGCCGAGGTTGAGGCGGACGCTCCGGTCGTTCGCGCAAACGAGCGTTTCCCGATCTTTTTTCCCGAAAAACGCCCTTTCTTTCTTGAAGGCATCGATTATTTCCAAACGCCGCTGCAGGTCGTGAACACCCGCACGATCGCCGATCCGGATGTCGCGTTCAAACTAACAGGCAAGACCGGCCGCAACACGTTTGGCCTGCTCACGGCGGTTGACCGCTTTCCGAATACGGACACAAAAGCCTACGTCGGCGTCTTGCGGCTAAAACGTGATTTCGGTGTTCAATCGAACATCGGCATGATCGCGACGACCTATCATTTTGGAGCACGGCGCCACAATAATTTGGTGGGAGCAGACGGCAAGTTTCAGTTGGACCCGCAGACATTTATCGACTTTCAGGTTGTCGGGACACATTCGAACCGAAATTTTTATAACCCGGATAAAGATATCTCTGAATATCGTTCCGGTACCGGCGTGGCATATCAGTCGAATTACGATTACACCGGCCGCAATTTTGGATACCGCGTTGGCGTCAGCGGCCGCAGCCGCGATTATCGGGCGGATGTCGGGTTTACACGGCGGACGAATACGCACGGAGCGAATGGTTCGATGAGACTCGGCATTGAGCCGGATCCCGAGCGTACTCTTATCAGTTTCTCGACGCGCTCGTCTGTCAGTTTTTCGATGGATGAGAGCGGCAGAATGCAGCATCTTCGGTCGAGTTTTGACACCGACTGGAATTTTCAAAACCAGTTGAGCTTTCGCACCGGGACCGATTACGAATTCGCCAGGATCTACGAAGACGAGTTCGGCGCCCGGCGAAATGCGAATCAGCAAGGCATCTTTTTCGGCGAAAATTATCGCAAAGCCGGGCAGTTTACGATGGACGGCGGCATTGAAAAGGAATTCGGAAAGCGGGTTGAAATAGGGTTTGATTTTGGCATAACGACAAACGATTTCGTTTTTGATTTTGGTGCGAGCGAACGATTTCCGCGTGTCTCGCCGGCGGCATTGCTCGGAAGTTCGAAGCTAGATCCGGGCACGGGTTTGAGTTTCAATTACGAGATCGAACTCGGCCTCCAGCCGACCGACCCGTGGAGCCTTGAACTTAGCTACGAACGCGAAAAACTCACGCGAAACGATACCAAACTCGTCGCGTTCGACTCGAATATATATTCGCTTCGCTCAACCTATCAATTCACGAGATTTACGTTCGCACGCGTCCGCATGGACTACGAAACGATCGACGGCACCTTCAATTCGCAACTGCTTTTTGGCTGGAGCCCAAATCCGGGAACGGCGTTTTATGTTGGCTACAACGACAACTCGAACTACCGGGCTTACAACGAATATCGCAACCGTTTCGACGAAGGCTTTCGCCGCGACGGCCAGCGGTTCTTTATCCGAATGTCTTACCTGTTCAGAAAGAGTCTCTAGGCCGCCGAGCTGCGGAGCAGCGACAGCATGTAGCCCCAGGCAAAGCCTTGGGAAATACCGAACGCGGCCTCAAAGCCCGCGTGAGCGGGCGACAGCAATATCATTGCCGCAAATTATTCCGAATGTAAAAAAGAGTTCTGTCGCCCGCTTCGCAGGCTTGCGAACCACTTCCCCGACATACCCCAGGTTCCGCTACGCTCCACCTGGGGCTACATGCTTTTCGCTGCTCCGCAGCTTAGATCGTTTTGACGTCGCCACTAAACGCATGATCCGGCTTCGAACAAACCGGATCCGAGTATATTTCGAGATGCCAATTCGCTATTTCTTCTTCTTCGATTGAACTGATACTGGCGGAGCCTTTAGGTTCGTTTCGTATAGTTTGAAGATACGTTTGTATTCGTCCG
>CAUJFK010000276.1 GCA_963169175.1 Acidobacteriota bacterium
CCGTGTCACCGAGCATTGTCTCAGGCCGGGTGGTCGCGACCGTCAGATACAACGGGCTTCCTGCCTGCCGTACCGGATATTTCAAGTAGTAAAGTTTCCCGTCCTTCCGCGTTTCTTCCTTTACTTCAAGATCGGAAAGTACGGTCTTGTCCTTTGGGCACCAATTGACGATGCGTAAACCTTTATAGATCCAGCCTTCGTTATAAAGCGTCACAAAAACGCTGCGGACCGCCTTCGATAAACTCTCGTCCATCGTAAAACGATGCCGTGACCAATCGACCGACGCTCCTTCGCGCCGCATCTGTTCGGTTATGGTGTTGCCGTACTGTTCCTTCCACGCCCATGCACGCCGGATAAATTCTTCGCGGCCAATGTCGATCGGCGTTTTGCGTTCTTCTTCCCTTAATTGTTCGGCAACCTTTCGTTGGACAGAGATGCCCGCGTGGTCGGTTCCCGGCAGCCACAGCGTGCGAAAGCCCTGCATCCGTTTCCAACGTACCAGCACATCCATTATCGTGTGCTGCAACGCGTGGCCCATGTGCAGGCTGCCGGTCACGTTGGGCGGAGGAATGACGATCGAATATTTCTCCGCGTTCGGATCTTTATTGATCTCAGGCTTGAAAAAGCCGCTTGTTTCCCAGCGTTCGTAGTGGCTCTCTTCAGCCTGTTTTGGGTCGTATGCTTTTGGGATCTCCATATTGGTAAACGGATATGATAATGCAAAACCCGCCGGTTTTCACGTGTGGGTTAGCTGTGTGCGGAATCCGCAGCCTCGCATCAGACCCCGTACAAGAGATCGAAGAACTGGTGGGGCGGCATTATGAACCCCGTGCGTAGCGTTTTTGACCAAAAGTCTCTTTTCGCGGATTTCGTGACTTGATTCGTAGGTTTCGTGGTTCCTCTTTGAAGCGGCCCACACGTTAGTAACGGCGTAATATTCAGCGTGTCTATTTCGCCCTTACTAACGTGCGGACTTCTGCATTTTAGTGGCCCACGCCTTGTCAGTACCACCCCGCGTTAGCGGGTGGGTTCTCCTTTTCGTGCATCTTCCCCTTTGCGGAAGTCCGCACGCGAGTAAGGGCGTAATATTCAACCTGTCTATTTCGCGGATGCGGCTATCCGTAAACCGAACGAGCCTCGTCGCTGCTTTCTTTTTCAGCAAGCCTTTCCAGGACCTTCTCCACTATCATATCCACCAGTGCAGGCGACAGACTCACGGCCTCGCGGCCGTTGGCAGACGGAGCATCGGGCACGGTATATTCTATCTCTCGCGAAGACGATGCACGTGGGATCTCAAGGAGATCATCGTCAAGGTTTATATCGGTCGTTTTGCTCTCCGTGACAGGTTCATACCGGGCGGGAGGCGGTTCCGCAGCCACAGATTCGAACGGATCATAAACAGGCGCCGGTTCATCAATCGGCTCTTCGTACGGGGAGGCTTCCGGGCCGGGATCGGCCGCCTGTTCGTCGTGGGTCGCGTCCCTGAGTGATTCGGCGATCAGGAATTCAGCTTCAATTTCCTCGATCTCAACAAAGTTTGCCTCGTCATGGCCCGCTTGAGCATAGAGCGATTCCCCAACTGCCGGGTTGAGGTCCGGCTCAGCGTAGCTCGTCTGGATCATTTCATCATCCAGCACATCCACGTCAAACTGAACCGTGTCTTTTCGGGGCAGTTCTACAGTTTCGATAAAGCTCTGCTCGTATAGAAAATCTATATCTGTCGTATCCGGTAACGGCACCGCCGGCGGTTCTGGCGGACGAGCGGTTGCCGATTCGGCAAGCAGCCGGTCAACGGTCGACACCAGATCGGCAATAGCGGTAAAGGGCTTGGTCAAATATGTATTGGCACCAACGCGGTCTGCCTCATCCCGATCAAAGGGTTCGAACGAACCAACGAGGAGCACGACGGGAATGTGCCGTGTCGATTCGTTCGTCCGAACCAGTTCACACAACGCATAGCCGCCAAGTCCCGGCATGTGCACATCCGCCAGAACGATATCAGGCTTTACTTCATCGACATGCTCGACTGCCGCTTCGCCGTCCGAGAATGCAATAACGTCGATACCTCTATCCGCAAACGTCAGGCTAACGACCTTTTGGATCGTAAGCGAATCATCGGCCAATAACAGCTTCGGTTGAGCCACGAACGGTTTCTCCTTGTATTAAAACGTTGGAAGATTTCTGAAATTATATATTACACCGGTGTTTGTGTCAGCCTGCCGCGAGCAGCAAGATCGGACGCGAGCATGATGGCCGCCCGCATGCTTGACGCGTCCGCAATACCTTTACCGGCGATATCATATGCCGTTCCGTGGTCCACCGATGTGCGAATGATCGGCAGCCCGAGCGTCACGTTTACTGAATCGCCGAAGGCTAGTGACTTGACCGCGATGGTCGCTTGATCGTGATAGCATGCCACAACCGCATCAAACTCGCCGCGGTACCCGCGCAGAAAGATCGTGTCAGGTGAAAACGGGCCGGAAACATCAATGCCGTATTCATCGCGACACTTACCAACAGCCGGTTCGATCTCCGCCGATTCTTCATCACCGAACATTCCGTGCTCGGATGCATGCGGGTTCAGCCCGGCCACCGCAATTTTTATTCGTCTTCCGAGCAACCGTGAGAGCTCGCGGTCCGTAAATCGAATGAGTTCCGTCAGGTGTTGCTCTCTCACGCATTCGATCGCCTGCCTAAGCGAAACGTGTGTTGAAAGCAGTACGACCCGCAATTTCCCAGCGAAGAAGCTCATTCTGAAATCGTTCGTGCCGGTCAATTCGGCAAGAAACTCCGTGTGGCCGGGAAAATTATAACCGCCAAGAGCAATAGCTTTTTTGCTGATCGGCGCCGTGGCTATCGCGTCGATCCGGCCGTCCAGACAAAGCTGCACCGCAGTCCTGATACATTCCGCGGCCGCCTTACCGGTGATCGCATCGTCTGTGCCAAGGGCCGTTTCGGGCGGAAGGTTCGCGGTGTCGAATACTTCGACCTCGCCGTCTTGCGCGGAGCTCTCATCGCTGAAAGCCACCAGCGTTTGCCCAAGATCAAGGCGTTCGCTGACCGCCATAAGGTGAATGAGATCACCGATGAGCACAGGACGGCAGACGTCGCGAAGCCCCGCATTCTCCACGGCCTTCAGCGATATCTCAGGCCCAATACCGGCTGCATCACCGATAGTGATGCCGACGACCGGCACTATTTTGATCTCATCCGCACTCACAACAAACTCACAAGGGCAAAGCCTCGGTAAAAAATTGCCCGGCAGCCTTTTGGGCGAACCGGGCTAGCTAGGCAGTTTTCAAGCAAACGGCAACTTGATCCCGCAAACAGGCTAGTCAGCCTGTCGGCGGATAAACGTCGGAACGTCCAGGTCTTCTTCCTGTTTTGGAGCGACCGCATATCCGGCCGCGGCGCCGCCCGCGCTGACTGATTCGAGCGGCACAGGCCTCATCGCCTGAACGTGACTGTCAAATCCGGTCGCAATGACCGTAACCTTTATCTCGTCGCCCATTCCTTCCTTGACGACGTTGCCCCAGATAACATCGGCGTTCTCATCAGCTTCTTCCTGGATCATGCTGATGGCATCTTCGATCTCGGCCAGCGGCATATCGACGCCGCCGGTAATGTTTATGAGTGCCGCCTTGGCACCCGTGATCGAATTTTCTTCAAGCAGTTTGTAATCAAGCGCACCGCGCATTGCCTTCGAAGGCGCGTCCGGCCCGGCGGCGGTCCCGATTCCCATCAATGCCACGCCGCGGCCGCGCATTACGGTCTTTACATCGGCGAAGTCAAGATTGATGATGCCCGGCGTGATGATCAACTCGGTTATGCCCTGCACGGCCTGCAGCAGAACATCATCCGCGCGGCGAAAGGCGTTCATCACCGTGATGCCCTCTTCAACCTCGCGCAGCTTGGAGTTGGGAATAGTGATGATCGTGTCCACGCAGCCGCGAAGCTCGGCCAGGCCCTGTTCAGCCTGCGTCATTCGCTTTTTTCCTTCGACACCGAACGGTTTTGTGACGACCGCAACCGTCAGTGCGCCGAGTTCGATCGCAAGGGATGCAACGACCGGAGCCGCGCCGGTACCTGTTCCGCCGCCGAGGCCCGCGGTGACAAAGACCATATCCGCACCCTCAAGAACGTCGAGAAGTTTTTCATGGTCTTCCAACGCGGCCGCACGGCCAACCTCGGGGTTCGATCCGGCGCCGAGGCCGCGGGTCGATTTGCCGCCAAGCTGTATCTTCAGCGGCGCGGCCGAGGCGTTCAGCGCCTGAAGGTCCGTATTGGCAACGATGAATTCGACGCCCTGAATCCCGGCCTCGATCATGCGGTTAACGGCATTGCCGCCGCCGCCGCCAACGCCGATGACTTTGATGCGCGCACCGGTGATCGGTGGCTCGTCTATGAAGATCTTTAATCCGCCAGAGTGCATTTGAATTCCGTCCGTAGTCATTTCCTTAGTTCCCTCTTGCTATCAAAACAGTGTGAAGATTGGTACAGCACGCGATGCCCGGAACGCCCGAATGACTTAACAAGATATTGTACTGACGGGAGCATAGCATACAACGATTTGTGGTCGATATCAACCTCAGCGAAGCAATTATCTAAATTTTTCGCGAAAATTTTCGAACCATTCAGCTACCTTCGACGGCCGCCTGCCGGTTCTGCTGCCTTCTCTGATCTGCGAGCGCATCGATGAAAGCGCAAGCCCCGCGGCGACCGCCCACTCAGGGCCGCTAACCTGTTCGGCAAGCCCGCCGAAACTTGAACCGTCGAGATACCCGAGTCGTGTCGGCGCATCAAATACCTGTTCGGCTATCTCGACCATCCCGCTGGCGGTTGAACCACCGCCTGTCAGAATAACGCCGCTCGATATCTGCGGCTGCATCCGCGCCGTTTCCTGCGCGATGTGCTGGAGAAGCTCGATCGCACGCGGCTGCATGATGTCGCACAATATCTCGCGTGTCAGTCCGCGAGTTTCGGTACGGCCAACGGGAGTTATCTCAATATTTTCTGAACGGGCATCACCATCAAGCAGGAACGACGCGACGCAGCCATATCGTTGCTTTATCTTGTTGGCCTCCTGGATCGACACTCGCAGACCGACGGCAATGTCCTTTGTAAAATGCAGACCGCCAAACGGAAAAACGGCGGTGTGCTGCACTGCCCCGCGGCCGAACACCATAAGGCTTGTAATCTCAGAACCGATGTTGACGAGCGCGCAGCCATATTCTTTGTCGTCGTCAGTCAAGGCACTTTCGGCGGCGGCGAGCGGTTCAAGCATCATTCGCTCCACCTCGAGGCCCGCCTTGCGCACTGCTTTCATCAGGTTCTGCCGGCCTGCGCTTGGGCCGATAACGATGTGGACCAATGCCTCAAGCCGCGAACCAGTCATGCCGACGGGTTCCATGATCCCGTCCTGGCCGTCAATAATAAACTCCTGCGGCAGCCGGTTGACGATCTCCCAGCCGGACGGAAGCTGCATGGCGCACGCTGATTCGATCGCCCGGTCGACGTCCTCTTCGCTGATCTCACGGCCCGCGCCCGCGACGGCCACCACGCCGCTCTTGTTCTCACCGCGAAAATGCTCGCCCGATAGATTGAGCACGGCAGACGCGACATCGAGCCCGCTTACGCGCTCTGCTTCTTCAACCGCGCGGGTCACCGATTCGGATACAGCTTCGGTTGCAGTGACAATGCCGCGGCGCATGCCGCGCGAATCGGATTCACCGTAGCCGACAATATTCATCAAGCCGTCGGCCGCCGGCTCGCCTATCACACACCGTACCTTACTAGTACCAATGTCCAGACCTATTGCGTGTATGTCGTTGTTCATACTCTAACGCGAAGATTCACCTGTTTTTTTCCTTGATGTCAGGATCATGTTCGCACCAACCAGGCTGACGCCATCGAACATGTCGCTTTTTCCGGCAATTGCAGCAACTCCATTTTTCAGGTGCTCCGCAAATGATTCACGGCCGACGCTGATCGTCACCTGGCGGCCGGCGTCCTCCGTAATTGCTTTTGGGTCACGGAGGTCG
>CAUJFK010000277.1 GCA_963169175.1 Acidobacteriota bacterium
TTGCGGCGGTGTGATCAGGCGGCCGTTGTTGACGACAAAAAGATTCTCGCCCGAGCCTTCGGAAACATAGCCGCGGTCATCATGGGCAATTCCCTCGACATAGCCGCCGAGTTTTGCTTCCATTTTGATCAGCTGCGAATTCATATAATTCGCACCCGCTTTGGCCATTGCGGGCAGGGCATTTGTGTTAAATCGGTTCCAGCTTGAAACGCATACGTCGATGCCGTTCTCGATCGCTTCGTCGCCCAGATACTTGCCCCATTCCCAGGCGGCGATATAGCATTCGACCGGATTATTCAGCGGATAAACGCCAAATGCCGGATTGTCTTCATCTAGGCCGCGCAAGACGACGGGGCGAAGATAGCATTCATCCAAACCGCTTGACGCGATAAGTTCAACGGCGGCACGGCAGAACGCATCGCGGTCAAATTCCGTGTCCATCCGATATATCTTCGCCGAATTGACCAGCCGCTGCATATGCTCGGTCAGTCGAAACACCGCCGGGCCTTTTTCGGTGTTATAGCAGCGGATGCCCTCGAACACGCTTGTGCCATAGTTAACTACGTGCGACATAACATGAATGCGAGCGTCGTTCCAATCGATCATCTCGCCGTTTCGCCAGACTTTTGGTGATATTTTCATAGGTGCATTTTGATCGTCTATGAGATAGAACGGTCTGAATATAATAATAGTTCGGAGACTACAATACGCAGAGGCCCGCGCGTCAGAGGCTGTGCCAAAACCATAAAAAAGCTGCGGAGGCAGCGGCATATTTGTAGCCCCACGTGTAGCGAAGCGAAACGTGGGGTCAATAGAGCCTAAATCTCAAGGCCCGTGTGACGGGCGGCAGACGTTCGCTAAATTATTGACAGCAATAGATGTAACATGCCTCTCTGTCGCCCACTACGTGGGCTTAGAGTCTTGATTTAATCCTAGCCACGGGTGGAGCAAAGCGGAACCCGTGGCTACATTCTGTCACTGCTCCCCAGTCTAAGACAGTTTTGACACAGCCTCTGACGCGCTGGCTTCTGCAATCACGCCCTTTCTGCGTGTGGGCTTCGGCATTCAAGAGATCACAATGCCATCAATCTCTCGCTTTGCAGAAAAGGCGGGCATATAACCCGCCTTTTCAACTCGAAAAGATAGTTTATCACAAAATGAAAACGCGCGGCGAGGTGTCGTCAAGACGCGACTTCCACTCGACACCGTCCGCATTCACGATAACAACGATCGGTTGGTCACCCGCCGTGTTAAGGCCCGGAGGAAGCTGAAAATCGACGGTAAAAACACCCGGAGCTTCAAGAATTCCAACCGTGAGCACATTAGTACCCGATATCGGGGGAGCAGACCCGATCCGGATACTTATCAGTGTCGAACTGATCCGGCCATTCACGCCCGTCAAGCGAAGGCGCAGTTTGCTTGGTACGCGCACTCCGCCTTTGATCTTGATCGTGGTCACGGTAAACGGCTCGGTAGTGTGGACGCGGTTCGTCACATTTCTCAGATCAGCGCGGCCGCCGGGGCCGTTCACCGGCGGATTTGTAAATATATCCGGCCGGGCCGTGACCAATTTCATCTCACCGCGAAATTCCTGGCCGTTGTTGTAAACCACGTATGGATACGTCACGCCCGCCGCAGTCCCGGCCAAAAAGGGCGGCACAACGAACACGATCTGGCCCGAACTGACCGACTGCAGGCCGCAAGCCGCTCCGTTGACGGACATCGATACGCCGCTGAGTTCGATCGGCAGCGTAAAGCTGCGAGACAGCGACCCGACCGCCGTCCGGGGCGTTACCGCCGGGCTGTTCGGAATATTGCTGTAATTGAGGACAGCAAGCATACCTGACGAGAATCCAAATACATCTGCCGGCGTGACCGGCGTAGGTGTCGGGACGGGTGTCGGTGTTGGCGAAGGCGAACCGCCTGGCGTCGGGGTCGGCGACGGTGTAGGTGTTGGGGTCGGCGTCGGAGTGGGCGATGGTGTCGGTGTTGGGCTCGGTGTTGGCGTCGGTGACGGCGTTGTAAATACGACCGGCAGCCTTGAGGCTCCGGTTGCCCAAGTTCTGTCGCCTCCTGTTGCCGCGTCAGTAACAACTGGTTTTAGCAGGTAATACGTCTCCGAGCTAAGGTCCGGATTTCCCGTGCCAAGCTCGGCGAGCGCAAGATTGAATGCCGACCGCGACAGTGAATTGCTTGGCAGCGGCTGTGTCGAGGCCAGGAAGAACGATGACAATGGAAATGTCGTTAACCGCTCGAATGTCCCCGCGGCAGGTGCGACGGTCAGATCGTATACGTAGATCTGCGTCATGCGGCCGTCGAAAGGATTCAAGCCGTCTGATTCCGTCGTTGGAATTGTGCCGTCCGCCTTGATGTTCTGCCGAGTTTGCAGAATGAGTATCGATGGTGCACCGTTCGAATCAGTTTCGGTAAACCCCGGATAATGCTGAACATCGCCGCCGCTGGCTTCAGCATCCGCGTTACTGCGCGGGCCGATCCGGCGGAACGTGCTCACGGTAGTATCGTATAGATAGAGTGCAAAACTGGACGTTGACGTCTGGTCGCCGGGGTTCGGCGTTGCCGGAAAATCGGCGTATGAATCAAAGGCGATGTAGCGCCCGTCGCGGCTGATGCGTTTTCCAAGATCAAGGATGTTGACCGGTGTTCCAGGTGTTGCCGGCGTCGTCGTTGTTATCTGCTTTGCGGCCTGTGGCTGTCCGCCAACGAGGTCAGAGTAGAATATTTCCTCGTTCCTGCTCGATTCCGGATTTGCCGCGCCATCGTCGAGGTTCCCGCCCGTTCCTGGATCGTAAACAGGATTGTCGCCGGTGCTTGCAAAGACAACTCGGCCTCCGTTACCGGAGATCGACGGATTCTTGTTATAGATAGGATTGATGACGGAGCCACGCGGTGTTTTTGTTATTTGCCTTAACCCGACGGAGCTTCCGTCGCTGGTGCACCCCGCTCCGCCGCCGCGGACGTAAACAAATATCTCATCATTGTCATTGTCCGGAAATGTGTTGCCGACGCAGGTCAGAAGGTTACGCGTCGATGCAAACGCAATGACTGAACCATCGTCACTGATCGAGGCATCGTGATTGTCCGACGCAACGAACGCGCCGGTCGTGCCGCTTGCCGGAACGGGAAGCCGGCTCGGCGGCGTGTTGGTCACATTGATAAAAGTTCCGCCGCTCAGATCGGTCACCGATAATTCCTCACCAGAGGTAAGGTCCGCCGGTGCATAATTCGGGATCTGATAAAGCCACATCTCGAGATTACCGTCGGTCGTGAGCGGGTTATTGCCCGGCGTTGGGGTCGGTGTCACGGTCGGGCTGGGCGTTGGCGTTGGGCTGCCTGACGGCGTCGGCGTTGGGCTCGGTGCGGGCGTGGGCGATGTCAGCGCGTCGGCATTAAAGCTTCCGGGATTTGTGCTGTCAGGGACCGCCGGTGTCGAGGACGTAGCATTTGAACTAAATGCGATCCAGCGGCCGTCATTGCTGATAACGGGACGGCGGTTTGTGATCTCTACACGAACATTTGTAGCGACGAACCCAAGCGATCGATGCCAGAGCACACTCTTTGTATCCGTGATCTGAAATATCCGCCGCTGGGCGTAGTCGAACAAAAATATCTCGACGTTGCCATCTTCGTTTCTCGGATTTTCGGTCGCTAGATTTCCGCGGGATTCAAAGACGATAAACCGGCCATCGCCGCTGATCGCGCCGGCAAAGGACTCCGAGCCCGAATTGCTGACCTGTCCGACAAGAGTGATCGGGTGAGGTACCGGAGTTGGAGTTGGCGTCGGTGCAGGCGTAGGCGTCGGCGTTTGAGCAGCGAGGGCCGACGGCAAAAGGAAAACGATAAAAGCCAGAAAGTATGACAGGTAACGCGTCACGAACTCCTCCCGAGAATGCTGGAAAATTGACATCAAGAAGCCTTTAATTAAGCGAATAGAAACACTAAGTACAAACCTCGCATTTTAAAGGTTACAAATGCGTTGTGCAAACGGCTGTGGGCAGTGCCTTGGAACCATTTAAGAAAACAAAGCCTTTGATGCGGCCTGCGCGGTAAAGGTTTGTCAGTTTACATTTTGCGGCGATGTGTGGAAACTTATGGTCAATGCCGCTTGAAACGGATAGTACGCTGAAGATAATGCTTGTAGCCGGCGAAGCGTCAGGTGATGCTCACGCGGCAAAATTGGCCTATGCATTGCGTGCCGAGGCGGAGGGACGAACCCTCGAGTTCTTTGGGTGCGCCGGCCAGGCAATGCGGGCGGCGGGAGTTGAGGCTGTCGTCAAAGCAGACGATCTGGCAATCATTGGCATACCGGAGATCGCCCGGGCGATGGGCGTTTTTCTGAAAGCATTTCGCGATCTGAAAAGAGCCGCCGCCGTGCGAAAGCCCGATGTGGTCGTTCTGGTAGATTTTCCCGAGTTCAATCTAAAGTTGGCGAAGTCATTAAAACGCAGTGGGTTACGGGTGATCTATTATATTTCACCTCAACTATGGGGATGGAGAAAATATCGTAAGCGAACGATCCGCGACAGCGTCGATCTGCTGCTGACCGTATTGCCTTTTGAGAAGGACTGGTATGCGCGGCATGGGATAGAGAACGTGGAATATGTCGGCAATCCGCTCTCGAATGAGGTCAAGCCATCAGGAACACGTGAGGCATTCAGGCTGCGGCACGGAATGGACCTTGACGCTCCGCTGATAGCCCTTCTGCCAGGCAGCCGGCAGAAAGAACTAACGAAAATACTGCCGCCGATGCTCGAAGCGGCATCGCTCATCGCGGCGACTGATCCGACCGCACAGTTCATCATCCCGCTGGCTTCAACACGAAAAGAAGAAGAGGTTCAATCGGCGATCGCCGGTTTGGAATGCCGTAATATTCCGACGCCGAACCGCTTGGTTGTGGTAAAGGGCGAGACCTATGATGCCCTGAACGCGGCAGATGCGGCGGCTGTGGCGAGCGGGACTGCCACGCTTGAAACGGGCATTATTGGTACGCCGATGGCGATAGTTTATAAAACATCCGGCCTCAATTACCGTCTTGTGCGGCCGCTGATAAATGTCGATCATTTTGGGCTGATCAATCTTATCGCCGGCAAGCGGATCGC
Source organism: Acidobacteriota bacterium (assembly GCA_963169175.1). Taxonomy (GTDB): domain Bacteria; phylum Acidobacteriota; class Blastocatellia; order Pyrinomonadales; family Pyrinomonadaceae; genus OLB17. The sequence goes on from CAUJFK010000277.1 coordinate 5,118, forward strand.
CGCAGAATTTATTCAAAACGACCTCACGCCCGAAACGCTGGCCGCTGAACTGCAGCGGTTGCTTGAACCAAAAACTAACGCCCGCGTTCGAAGCGAGCTCAATGAGGCTGCCCAAAAGCTCGGCCAAAGCGGAGCCTCAAAACGAGCGGCCGAAGCCATTTTGAGGTTGATCCTATGAAGTGATTTACCACAGAGACACAGAGACACAGAGTACAAATTGGGAAAATACTGAATTCCCGAATACACTGCCAGCCCGGCATTTTGATCGACTAAATTTCAGAAATTGGAACTCCGTGCCTCTGTGTCTCTGTGGTAAGAATCCCGTCTGCAAATACCCTAGGGCAGTGAACCTATAGGCAATAGTTTTTAACCACAATCTTTGCTCTTTTCTTCGGCGGCTCGTTTGAGTTCTGTTACATCCTTTCTTAACCGTTCGAGGCCTTTGACGTGGGCGTTTTGGCGTTTGTATTCATCAAGCGGCTGGATCGGCGTGCCCCACCAAATGCCGGGGCGGACGATCTTTCCAGGGAGTATGCCGGCCTGCGAGCCGATAACGGCGCCGCTTTTTACACGAACGTGGTCGCCAAACCCGACCTGGCCGCCGATCACACAATCATCTTCGATAACGACGCTGCCCGAAATGCCGGTCTGTGCCGCGATTACGCAGCGTTTACCGATGTTCACGTTGTGGCCGACCTGTACGAGATTGTCGATCTTTGTCCCTTCGCCGATGCGTGTTTCGCCAAGAGCGCCGCGGTCGATGCAGGAATTTGCACCGATCTCGACGTTGTCCTGGATAACGACGGTGCCGATCTGCGGGAACTTTTCGTAATTTCCTTCTTCGTCCTTTACGTATCCGAAGCCATCCGCGCCGATGATAGTGCCGGCGTGGATGACACAGTCGCCGCCGATCTCGACATTGTCGTAAATAACACAGTTTGGGTGAATTACGGTGAATTTGCGGATGGTGACGTTCTTGCCGATCCGCACACCTTCGTGGATGCGACAGCCTTCACCGACATACGAATTTTCGCCGATGGTGACGAATGCTCCGATATGAGCGTTCCTAGCATCCGCCGATTCGGCTATGACAGCGGTCGGATGGCTTCCGTCCAAAAGTTGATCGCTTGCGTATAGCTTATTGACAGCGCGTGCGAACGCGAGCTTTGGGCTTTTGACGCGAATTATTGCTTGATCATTCGGCGTACTGCGTTCCGCATTCCGCATTCCGCATTCCCCATTCCGCATTTCCGGCACACTCCCTACCGGTCGTGTTTCTGACTTTTCATCTCCGCGTCTCTGCGTCTCAGCGTTGATACGGTTTTCCTCGATCCGCATTCCGCGTTCCGCATTCCGCATTTCCGGCACACTCCCTACCGGTCGTGTTTCTGCCTCTCTGTGACTCGGTGTCTCAGTGGTTAACGGCAAAGCCGCCTGCGGAACGATGACGCATGAGGCGTTGGTCGAGGGTAATTCAGCGGCCTTTTCGAAAAATGCGATCTGACCGGTTGCTGCCTTTTCGATACTTGCCGCCGAAGTTATCTCGATCTCGCCGTCACCGCAAAGTTCGCCATCGACGAGTACGGCAATTTCGCTCGTTTTCATGAACTACAATTTAGATGTTTTTCGTGGAAAAGTCAGCAAGGGTAAACCAGCTTCGCGGTTGCGGCGGTTGTTTTATGCATCGAACTGATCGGGCAGCGGAAGCCGGAAAGGCACAATGAACCCACCCGCTAACGCGGGGTGGTTGTGACTAACCGGAGCGTTTTTCAGCGGCGTTAATGGCGGTTTGGAGGAATGTTTCGATGCCTTCGATCTGAAAGCCAGTGCGGCTGTCGAGGCGGCGAAGGACGGTGGCGGATTCGCTGTCAAGAAAATCCAGATCTGCCAGGTCAATGGTCACACAGGTGTCGAGGTCTACTTGAATGTCCGAAGCAATGCGTTCAAGCAGCAGGGCGTCGTCCAGCATCATCTCGCCTTCGACGCGAAGCACTGTTCGGCGTCGTTCGCTGTCATCGATCTGTGTGATATGCGTAGGCATATTCAAGCAGCAATTAAACGATAAATATACGCGGATGGCAAGACATTGGTTTCATTTGGGCAGATGTTTCCTCGATACAAGGAATAGCCCGGCGAAAATGAAGGCCGCGGCGAGGATGAAATTCAGCCCGATCCGTTCACCGAGAATTGCGACGGCAGTGAGAAAGCCGATCACCGGCTGCAGGTAAACGAACACGGCGACCGTGGAAGGGTTGACCTTTGCGAGTGCCCAGGCGTTGAAAAAATATGGAATCGCGGTCGCGGCGATCGCAATGTGAAGAACAAGCAGCCACGTCACAGGCGTGACGGCCGCAACGTCGATCGTGGATAGGGAAAAGGCCCCAAGCGGCACACAAACGAGCGCGGAGAACAGGAAGATCCATGTGATCGAACGCATTGCTCCGTTCCGCATCACAACATTTTTAGAGGTTGCGACGTAGATGCCGTAGCAAAGGGAATTCAGGACAACAAGAAGATCGCCGATCGTTGTTTCGGCTGAAAACGAGGCGTTCCGCGGATCGATAAGAAACACGACACCGACCGCCGAAAGCAATATGCCCGCGGCCTTTCGCTTCTGGATCGTTTCAGTACCGAGGATCGCGCCCGCCAGAACGGTGAAGATAGGAATGGTCACCGAAACCAGCGAGGCGTTTACAGCCTTGGTCAGCGAAAGGCCCTTTACAAAGAAAAGCTGGTTCAATGTGATCCCGAGCAGGCCGAACACCGCCATGCGCCAGTAATCACCCGTTTGCTCCAGGCGTATTCTTCCGCGGAATGACTGGAAAGCAAATAAGATCGCTGCCGCAATACCGACTCGAAAACCCACCAAAGCAACGCTTGGTATGACCGAGAGCACCGCCTTGCCGGCAACGGGAAACGTGCCAAAGCATATCTGCACCACAATTAGAGCGGCATAGGCTAGATTGTTTGTGCGATCTTCGTTTTCCACAATTGGCGGAGACCCGGCGAATAGGTGATAATAGCAAACAAAATCTCGAAGACAACGTAATACACTCCGACAATTTGATCCAACAAATAATTTCTGGAGATATTGATGAAGAAGACACTTTATTTTTCACGTTACCTGACCGCCTTTTGGCTGATCGCTGCATTTGCAACTGGTACCCTCATCCAGGGCCAGGCAGCCGCGCCGGGACGCGCTCTTTCGGCGGCTGAAACGGAGCTTGCCGAGACGATCACGATCAGCTCGATCAAGGTAATGACCGCCGCTCTCGCCTCGCCTGAAATGGAAGGCCGCGGCACAGGACAGCCGGGCGGCGACCGGGCAGCGGCCTGGATAGCAGACAAGTTCAAGTCATACGGGCTGAAACCGCTTGGAGACAAAGGAAGTTATCTGCAAAAGGTAGAGTTCAAAGAAACAACCGCAACACAGGACACGTCGTTCTTGGTCGGCGATCAGATGCTGGTGTACGGCGTCGATTACGGGTTTCTCCCGCAGAATAATGGAAACAAGAATGTTTCGGGCGAAATGGTCTTTGTTTCTTATGGGGTCCAATCAAAACAGGCCGGAATAAACATGGTCGAAGGAGTAGATCTGTCCGGCAAGGTTGTTGTGATGACCCAAGGGCCGCCGCCAGGATTTCCGGAACCAGAGTGGGACAAGCAAAAAGCGAACATGTTGATCCTGATGTCACTCGTTTCAGCCCGCGCGGCGGCAATCGTGATCATCGGCGATGGCGAAAACGAACATCCGCCCGAGGAACTGATCAGCTATTTCAGCCGTCGCCAATTGTCGCTCGGTGATGAGCAAGGTTATCCGCCGCAGGTGCCGCCGTTTATCTATGTCAGCGGCGCGGGTGCGGAAAACTTATTTGCAAAATCGGGAATAACGCTTAAACAGGCATTGGAGCAAGGCACTTCGCGAGCTTTCAAACCGGTCGATCTAAAGCAGAAGGCAAAGATCGTTGCGAAGTATGAATCGAAAAAGGTCACCTCAAGCAACGTCGTCGGTTATCTGGAAGGCTCAGATCCGAAGTTAAAGTCCGAAGCGGTCGTCTTTTCGGCGCACTACGATGCGTACGGCAAGGAGAATGGAAAGACCTATTTTGGTGCGGCGGACAATGCTTTGGGTACGGCGGAGATGTTAGCCGTAGCTGAGGCGTTTTCCAAAGTCTCGCAAAAGCCAAAACGATCGCTTGTGTTCATCGCCGTAACCGGCGAGGAATATGGACTATACGGTTCAAAATATTGGGCAAAGAACCCGACGTGGGACGTTAAGAAAGTTGCTGCCGATCTCAATCTCGATGGCATCGGCACGGAAGTTTACGGCCCAGTAAAGACGATCGTTGGGTACGGCGGGGAGCATTCAACACTGGGTGCAATGCTCGAAGATGTAGCAAAGGCATACGGCGTAAATGTCATTCCAGACCCAATGCCGGACGAAAAGGTCTTTTATCGTTCGGACCATTATTCTTTTGTTGAACGCGGCATTCCATCGCTTATGCTGCTTGGGGCGCCGGCAGGTGATAAAGAAGTTTGGATAAAGCGTATTAAGGACTGGGAAAAGACCGACTATCATCAACCGGGCGACGTCGTCCAGCCAACCTGGGTATGGGAAGGCCCGGAAACGGTGGCCGAGGTAATGGCAATTCTGGGCGGGCGCATATCAGAAAACGCCGATATGCCAAGCTGGCTGCCGAGTTCGCGATTCTCGAAATTCGAACGGGGAAATACGAAGGAAATACCGGAAGAGAAGTAACCCGCAGACAATGAACTAGCGGATGAATCGATGAGTCATCCGCTAGTTTGCTGAATCAGACGGCCTCGATGGTTTACGATCCATGAAAGATCTCAGTCGCCATCTGGCCAGGTACTGAGACAAAAACGAAGTATTGTTTTGGATAAAGGTAGTCTTCGCCCTCGTCGTCAATAACGCGGAAATAATCAGATCTGGCCGCTGTTTCGTCTGGGCGGATCTGATAGATCTTTCTTGGAGTAAGCAAGGCCTCTTCGTCGCTGAAAACGCATACGGCTAGTTCAGTTCCTTTCTCCATGGTTTCCATTTAACCCAGATTACGCATTGGAAAAAAAGAAATTGGTAATAGGAAGTTAAACGCACGTTTAACATTTGTTGTTTGAATAAGTTAGATGAAAACATCATCCAAAAAGTTCTAACGCGTAGCATTAGGATTTTCTCGAGAAAAAATCCTTGCAACATGCTGGATGTAAAGAAGTTAAACACGCGTT
>CAUJFK010000278.1 GCA_963169175.1 Acidobacteriota bacterium
TGAACCTCCGTATTTGGTCGTGCGGTTCCCACAGATCCATGTAACACTGCCGCTGATATCATTCTTGTCGGAGAAGTTATCATAGTCCGGCATGGCCTGGATCGCACTCAAGCCGCTGATCGACACATTCGGGATACGAGAATCGCCTTCCCCAAAAGGTAACGGTACATTTACGGGGGTCCTCGCCCGCGAGATGAGCCCTGTGTTATCAAGTAGGATCGCTCCGTATGTATAGGTATAGCGGGCCTCAAAGATCATCTTCGGACTGATCACATAGGTCGTTTGCCCCGTATGCGCGCGGCCCGGCGAATTCACGTTGCCGGTACAAACATTGGGAACATTACATGGATTGCCAAAGATAGAGTTGATCTCGACCGTCGGTATTTTATCCCGTTGGTAGCGGTAATAGGCCGACCAGTCTTTGGTAAACGCGCTGTCGATCTTGAGAACTTCCTGCTGAAAATCAGCACGATAACTTGAAGGTGAGATCAGTGAGAACACGCTCGAATTTGGAAGCGGTTCATTCTGGAATATTCCGCTCAAATATTGGGCAGCAACTGGGTTGGTCGCGATCGCCGATGAAAGCGGGGTACCTGCCGGAAGAATCTGGTTACACGTCCGCGTCGTCCCGGTGATCGTGCCGCTTATACAGATCGGGACCGAAAAAACACCGCCTCGCATTCCCTGGTTCGGCACCAGGCCGGTCAGCGTCGGATAGCGGCGGTCTTTTCTTTGCTCTTCAGAGAAAAAGAAATACGTCCGCGGCATTTTGCCAAACCACGATTCATCCGGGCCCAGATCGCCAAAACGCAGAAAATATACAGGCCCGCCGATGGTAAAACCATAATTGTTATATCGGAACGGGCTTCGTCTGGCTTTACCTTCACTGTCGACACCAAACGGTTTCAGCTGGTTGTTGAAATATGTATTTGCGTTGAATTTTTCATTGCGAACAAATTCGAACAATGAACCATGGAATTGGTCCGTACCGCTGCGGGTCACGACGTTCACCTGGCCGCCGCCGCTTCGGCCTGATTCAGCCGGGTAGAGTGAGCGAAGGACCTTGAACTCGCCGATCGAATCGACACTCGGAAACGCCTGGATCGTAATGTTCGACCCGCGGTCGGTTATGTCTGCTCCATCCACCGTAAAAGTATTCTGGCTTGACCGGGCACCGTTGACGGAGATGTTGATCGTGTTCGCCTGGCCTTCAGGGTTAAAGTTACCGACATAAACCTGATCAGAGAGATTCGACGAAACGCCCGGGGCCAGGGTGACAAGCTGCACAAAGTTTCGATTATTGATCGATAACTCGCGGACCTGATCGCCATTGATCGTCGTGGACGCAGTCGGCGTGCTTGTCTCGACCGCAACCTGGTCAGCTTCGACAGTAACGATCTCGGCGATATTTCCCGCCTCGAGCGTGATATCAACCGTGCGTCGCTGACCGACATCCACTTTTATATCCGTCGTCACGGATTTCTTAAAGTTGGGGGCCTCGACCGTGATCGTGTAAATCTTCACGGGTATATTTGGGACAACGAACCGACCGTCATCTGATGTCGTCACGCTTCTGACAAGCGTGTCTGACTGGCTGGGTATCGTTATGCGTACCGTCGCGCCGGCGACCGCGGCACCCGCGGTGTCCTTGACCGTTCCGACGATGTTGCCGGTTATTTCCTGGCCGATCGCGATCGTTGTGATAAACAAGGCAATTGCGATCGCGGCCAGCATCGATATCAAACTGTTTTTCCTCATAATCATCCTTCCTCAAATTTGCCCGAAAGATCAAAGCGGGTTGAACGAATCCATAAGAATTCTTTACGTTTTCGGACTTTTATCCAAATTTTCGTTATCGACTCTCACAGACGGATTTTCGGAGAAATGTTAACTTCCCTGAAATAAAAGAGATATTGCCAAAGTGTGAATGCCGAAAACCTTTATAACCCGAACACTACTATTTGTAAAGCAAATAGGATGCCCGACGGTTCACGAACTCTTGATTACCAGTGCTCCAGGCCCGCTCGATCACGTCCGGCGATTCGCCATTTTTAACGCGGACCAGTATCTCATCATTTACAAGCAAGCGGCCGTAACGGTCGACTTGCCAGTCATTCGGATATAGTTTCCGAACGGCGGCCGCGATCTCAATTCCTGCTCTCACCGATCGGAACGCTCGCCGGTCGGTGATGATGATATTTACGCCGCTGAGTTGTTCGTCCTTGAAGACCGAGGCATTCGGTTTGAACGTTACGGGTACGAATCGGACGCCTTTCAGGTTTCGCTCATTCAGATATTTTGCAAGCTTCTGCCCATCGAGCCACGGTGCGCCAATGATCTCAAATGGCGTGTCAGTTCCGCGGCCGACGCTTAGGTTTGTTGTTTCTAACAAACCGATGCCGGGATAAAGCGTCGCTTCGGTCAGTGAGCGCATATTCGGTGACGGGTTCATCCAGGTTTGCCCTGTCTCATCGAACCACATCGAACGCTGCCAGCCTTCCATTTTTATGACACGAAGATCCGCGCCGATCTTCCGCTCCGCATTCATCATCTGACCAAGCTCGCCGATCGTCAGGCCATAACGGACTGGAATTGTGTGCGCCGCTATAAACGAAAGTTTGTCTTCCTGAGCGATTGGACCTTCAACATCGACACCGTTGATCGGGTTTGGCCGGTCAAGAACATACACCGGAATCTTTGCCTTCGCGGCTTCTTCCATCACATTCTTTAACGTCGCGGTGTAGGTGTAAAACCTCGCCCCGATGTCCTGGATGTCGTAAACGATCGCGTCAAGATCCTTTAACTGTTCCGGCTTCGGCCGCCGCAGGCCGTCTTTATATATAGAATAAACCGGAAGCCCCGTCTTCTCGTCTTTCGTGTCGTCGATCTTTTCTGTGTCAAGCTCACCGCGTATGCCATGCTCCGGCGCGAACAGCGAAACCAGCTTTACATTCTTCGCCTCAAATAGAACATCGATCGTAGTTTTCCCTGCAAGATTTCGTCCGGTGTGATTAGTGACCAACCCGATCCGTTTGCCATCGAGTTCCTTAAACCCATCACGCTCAAGCACGTCGATCCCATTCAGCACAGTTATATTTTTCGGAATAGGTGATAGCTGAGAGCTGTTAGCTGATAGCTGTTCGCTACTCTTCCGTGCTGCTTCTACCTGTTCGCGAAATTTTGGGATCTGTGCCGCGACCTGGGATTGATAAATGCTCTCGGCCTGCCGATAGGCTTCGATCGGCGTGTCGCGGATCGAGGATGCCGCGATGGTCGAAACCTTTGCCCGCAACGGCGTCACGTCACCCTTGCCGTCAGGGTGAACGCGGTTCGACATAAATACAACAAATGTCTGCGATGTCGGGTCGATCCAAACGCTGGTGCCGGTAAAACCGGTATGCCCAAACGATCCAAGCGGAAATAACTCACCGCGGTTCGACGAAAACGCGGTGTTTATATCCCACCCAAGCCCGCGCGTCGCCCCATCTTCGGAAACAACATAAGGCGCCGTCATTTTCGCAACGGTTTGAGCAGAAAGGATACGAGCGGCAGAAACACGACCGGTAGGGAGTGTGCCCCGCGACGATCTACGGGGCACACTCCCTACCGGTCGTGTTTCTGCCCGCGGAACAACGCCGCCGTTTAGGATCATCTGGCAATAACGCGCAAGATCGTCTGCTGTTGAGAAAAGGCCAGCGTGTCCGGCGACGCCGCCCATCCTGTAGGCAGTAGGATCGTGAACTTGGCCGCGCAGCATCTTATCGCCGGTTTTCTCGTCACCTTCAAACTTTGAGCCGAGATAGCTGTTTTGACCACGAATATTCTCTGTCGGAGCGACTGGATTCTTCAGAGAGTTGTCACTCAAATGGAAGCCCTTCTTAATTCCTTCGTTCGGGCTATTCCCTACAAAGCTCCATATTGGCGAATCCCGAAAGTAAACAAGCGAGAAATAACCCGAACTAACCACTCCGAGCGGAGCCGCCACATTCTCAGAAAAGAAACTCGGCACGAATGACCTGCTAGAACGGTAAAGAATTTCCTCGAGCACAATGAACCCAATATCCGAATAAACAAACTTAGTCCCCGGCGGGTTTCTTAGCTTTTCCTTTTTCAATGCCGCGAGCATCCCTTCCCGGCCGGTCCATTTTTCTTTTAGGTCAAAATCGGGTGCGTAGCCGGAGGTGTGCGTTAGCAGTTGATAGATGGTTACGCGTTTTGCCTGCTCGTCGTCGATATCGGGGATAAACTTGCCGATGGTGTCGTTTAGCCGCAGCTTGCCTTGTTCGACGAGGATCATTATCGACGTGGCGGTGGCGATGGGCTTGGTAAGCGAGGCTACGTCGAAGATGGTGTCGATCGTCATTTTCTCCACTGTCGGCACCAGCGAGCGGTTGCCAAATGCCTTGCGGTAAACGATCTTTCCCCTGTGCCCGACTATCACGACCGCACCGGGCAGTTTCTTCGCGGCAATGTCGGCATTTACCAACCCGTCGATCTGATCCAGCGTCGCCGCATCCATCCCAACCGCCCCCGGCGCCGCGACCGGCAGGCCTTGCGCACGGGACTGAACCAGAGAGGCACAGAGGCACAGAGAAACAACAAGAAACGTTGAAAACCCTCTGGAGCCGTCAAAGCTCAAACTCATGATCAACTGCCGGAAATTCATTTTTTCTTCTCTGTGTCTCCGTGCCTCTGTGGTAAAGATCCTAACGCTATCCTACCGCTTTGCCCGCAGTTCCCGCTCGCGTTCGACGAAGCTCTCCTTGCACAGCCGCACAAATTCTTTGCCTATTGGCGAAAAATGTCCGCCGCGCAAGCGAGCGAGGCCGAGTTCCCACTTTATCTCCGCACCTTCGATAAGCCACGAGCCGAGCCTGCCTTCCCGCACTTCCTTTGCGACCGATTTTGCACCGGCCATCCCAACGCCGAGGCCTATCTCGACCATTCGTGTAACCGCCTCCTGGCGCGAGAGTTCCATTGTGATATTCGGCCGCACGTTTGCTGCCTGAAAAAATTCGTCTATCATCCGCCGCGTGTTGCCGCCGCGTTCGCCGAGAATAAGTTTCTCGCCGGCCAGCGTAGCCGCGCTGATGTATTTTTCCTTTGCGAGCGGATGTTTGGGATGGGCTATCGCAACGATCTCGTCCGAGAATAGTGACTCGGTGTTAATGTTCAAATTGTCGACCGGCAGCGAGACGAACGCCGTGTCGATCCCGCCGTGCATCATTTTCTCCACAAGCGCCTGGCTTGTTCCGGCAGAGACCGTGAGTTCCGCATTTGGGAATTTTTCGAGCAGGCTGGATAGGATTCCCGGCAACTGGGTCATCGAGAACGTACCTGAGGCCGAACCGATCCGTAAACGTCCGTATTCTGCTCCGGCAACCTCGGCTATCTCTGCCAACGCAGAGTCGTGCTCGCGCAATATTTTTCTCGCACGCTCGAGCAGATATTCGCCGGCCTCGGTCAAAATTACTCGTCGCGGCGTTCGCGTGAACAACTGCAGCCCGACCTCGTCCTCAAGCTGGCGGATCTGCATGGAGATGGCCGCCTGGGTCACGTTAACGCGGCGGGCCCCAGCCGTAAACGTCTTTGCCTCCGCGATGGCCAGGAAAGCTTTTAGCTGTCTGATCTCCATATCGTTTTCGCTATGAGGCCCGCCCTTGACGGCGGCCGCTCTGCTTTGGAAGGAATACCGGATCGGATAGAACTCCAAGCTTATTGTATATCAACCGATCTTATCGAATACATAAAATCTGTTAAATTTGATTATATGTCAAGTATCGACAAGAATAGTTTGGCGATTTGTTGGAAATAGTATCCCCCAATGGCGGTTAAGCGGGCAAAACGAAACGGCAATGGCCGAACTCTATATCTTGGAGTCGATGGCGGCGGCACGAAAACTCACATCGCGCTTATGACCGCAAAAGGCGAGATCAAAGGCGAAGCATTTTCGGGGCCGGCCAACCCGCTTCGCGTTGGCGTTGAGACCGCTGTCGCAAATATTGTCAAAGCCGTTAATGACGCGTGCGACGACGGCCGGGTGTCTCGCTTGGACATAAATGCCGCGACGCTTGGGCTTGCCGGGGTCCGCCGTATCGACCAACGCCAGCGCGTCCGCGACCGGTTCATAACCAGCCTGGGCATCAGGAACACGACCGTTATCACGGACGCCGAGATAGCTCTTTACGCCACAACGCTAGGGAAACCCGGGCTGGTGGTGATCGCAGGAACAGGGTCGATCTGCTTTGGGAAAAATGAAAAAGGCAAGATCGCGATCTCCGGCGGCTGGGGGCCGTTGGCGGGCGACGAAGGCGGCGGCGTGGGAATAGCTCAGGCCGCCTTGCATTCCGTCGCAAAGGCCTCGGATGGGCGCGGCATCGCAACCACATTAAGCCAACAGGCATCTGAATATTTCAGGGCCTCCGGGCCAGAGAATCTGATCGTCGCCATATATTCGCCGCAGGTCGATAACACACGCATTGCAGGCTTTGCAAAATTTGTTGTCGAGGCGGCGCAGGACGGCGACGCGGTCGCAGTTAACATAATGCAGGAGGCAGGCACAGAACTCGGCCTCGCCGCCTGCGCCGTCATCGAAAAACTTGGCCTGGCAAAGACCAAGGTCCCGATCGGCTGCGTTGGCAGCGTGTTCAAGGCGGGAGAATTACTTACAAAACCAATGATCGACACCATTCGCACTGTTGCGCCCAAAGCGTTTCTGACCGAACCGGAGATCTCACCGGCGCATGCGGCCGCTCTGATGGCGTTGGAAAGTCAGCGTGGTTCGAATAACGGAGGCGGCTAGGCTTCCTTCATGCGTTTGGGCTTCCGTCAACCTTGTATTAGCTTGATCACGATTTGAACCATTTCGCAAAAAATTAGCCCGAATGCTTCCGATAACCGAACAAGAAAATCCCAACACGGCGACGATCGACAAAGCCTCGACGATCGATGCGGCGCGCTTGATCAATAATGAGGACAAACTTGTCACGGCGGCGGTTGAGAAAGTTCTACCGCAGGTGGCCGAGGCGATCGATCATATCGTTGAACGGCTGGAAAAAGGCGGCAGGCTTTTCTATATCGGTACGGGAACAAGCGGACGCCTTGGCGTACTGGACGCGTCAGAGATACCGCCGACATATGGTGTTTCGTACGATCTCGTACAAGGCATTATCGCTGGCGGTTATGAGGCACTTTATAAAGCGACGGAAGCCAGTGAGGACAACCGTGAGGCGGCTATGGCCGATCTAAAGGCACGCGGATTGACCAGACCGGACGCCGTTGTCGGCATTGCCGCGTCCGGCCGCACGCCGTACACGATCGGTGCCGTTGAATACGCACGTTCGCTTGGCTGCTATACGGCTGCAATCGTTTGCAATCCGGATTCCGAGATCACAAAAGCGGTCGATGTTGCGATCGTTCCCGTCGTAGGGCCTGAAGCGATAACCGGCTCGACGCGGATGAAGGCGGGCACGGCGCAAAAACTGATACTCAATACGATCTCGACCATCGCGATGATCCGGCTCGGCTATGTAAACGGCAACCGCATGACGAACATGAAAACGTCGAACGAAAAACTTCGCGAACGGGGCCTGCGGATACTGATGACGGAAACGGGCCTTGAGGCTGCGGCGGCATCCGCATTGCTTGAAGACGCCGAGCATGATCTGCGTATCGCGCTTGTAATGCACCGGGCGAAAGTTGGACGTGATTCGGCAGAAAGGGCTCTTGAAGGTTCGGCGTTCGTCGTCGATGATGCGGTAATGAGTTTAAGGGAGTAAAATGCGTCAGCGAAGATCGATGCAGATCGGCCCGAAGCCGGGTTTGTTCAAAGCGCCTTTGGATCCAACTGAGGTCCATCGTTTCGGTTCCTTCGTTTCTTGATTCGTGCCTTTCGTGGTGGCGAAGGCGGATCCTGGACCACGAAACAGACGAAAAGAAAGAGCGATACGCACGAAACGATATGATTCGGGAAAAGGTGCCCACTTTGAATAAACCCTGAGGCCTTTCGATGGAAATCGGCGAAGTTAGGCTGTACAATTAACGATCTTCTTCTCCGCGTAAAAATATGAAGACAATTCTAATTTCCCTTTTGCTTTTATCGTTTGCCGCCTGTGGTGAGAATAAGCCTGTGCCCAAAGCCGCCGTTCCCGCTGATGCGGATCTGAAGGCCGATGTTGTGCTGAAAGGCGCGGGCAAAGAGCGAACGATCGAGATGAGTTTTTATTTCTCAAAGCCGGTCGCCGCCGGTGAGAAAACGGCACCCGCACTGGATGTCATAGCTGTGGACGAACCAACATTTAACGGCACGGCCCTGACACAAGGTACAAGCGAAGCCGGAAGGCTAGTGTATTCGGCAGCGGGTGTTCAGGTTACGTTCGAGAACATCGTATCGCTAAAACTGAACGGCAAACAATACGAAGGCAAGGCGATCACGCAGATCGCTGTCCCGAACCGCAGCGTAACCATTGTAATGGTGCCAAAATAACGAAAAGTCGAATCAAGATAACTCCGCATTCTGATGCAGCCAATCGACCTCGTAATAATTTTCGGCTATCTGATCGGCATCACCGCCTTCGGCATTTTGTATGCCGGAAAGCAGGAGACGACCGAGGACTATTTCGTCGGCGACCGGAGCGTGCCGTGGTGGGCGATCGCCATGTCGATAGTCGCGACCGAGACCAGCACTATCACCTTCGTTTCTGTCCCCGGCATTGCCTTTGCAAAGGGCGGCAATTTTCAGTTTCTGCAACTCGTTTTCGGCTACATGCTCGGGCGGGTCGTTATCTCGCTTATCTTTATCCCGCTCTATTTCAAAGGCGAACTACAAACGGTATATCAGCTTCTCGGCGATCGATTCGGCAACAAGGTCAAAATGCTGGCCTCGGCGCTTTTCGTCGTGATGCGGAATATCGCCGACGGCATTCGACTGCTTCTTACAGCGATCGTTCTCGCCGCCGTTTACACTTCGTTCAATCCGACGGCCGATCAAACAACGATAATCATCGGATCGATCATCCTGCTCGGATTGGTGATGATCATCTTCACCTTTTACGGCGGAATGGAAGCCGTGATCTGGGTCGAGGTCGTGCAGCTTGTCATATACATCGGCGGTGCTCTAGCGGCTGCGGTTGTGCTCATCCAGAACATCGACGGAGGCCTTTCGACGGTACTGAACGTCGGCAGCCAGTTTGATAAATTCGACGTTTTCGATTTCAATCTGGATTTTGCAAAGACCTATACTTTCTGGGGCGGGCTGATCGGCGGATGCTTTTTGACGATGTCAACGCACGGTACCGATCAGTATCTGGTTCAACGATATCTCTGCACCAACAAACCATCATCGGCAGCAACTGCGCTGCTCAGTTCCGGCGCCGTCGTACTGGCCCAGTTTATCGGATTTCTATTTATCGGCGTACTGCTGTTTGCTTTCTATGCACCGTACAACTCGGCGGAGTACGCTCAGGCCGGTGTGGCGGGAAGCGGTGTTCCCGGCACATTTCCGTTTCCAAAGCCGGATCAGGTCTTCCCGAATTTTATTACCGAACATATGCCGGCCGGCCTGTCGGGCCTGGTCGTCGCGGCCATCTTTGCGGCGGCACTTTCGTCGTCGCTTAACTCGATCGCTGCAACATTTATCAATGATCTCTATAAACCGTTTGCAAAGTCCGTGACCGACAAACAGCTATTAAAGCTTTCGGGCGTTTTGACCGTGGTTATCGGCATCGTTCAGATCCTTGTCGCCATCGCTTTTATGGCAACGGGCGAATCGGCGTTGAACCTCGCCCTTTCGGTGGCATCGTTATTTAATGGCCCGGTGCTTGGCGTATTTCTTGTCGGAACATTCTTGAAGCGCGCCAAAGAGATCCATGCACTTACAGGAATGGTGGCCAGCACGGTCTTGATGATATACATCTTACTTGCGTTCAATGGCTTCGTTCCCGGCCCGCGGATCGCGTGGCCGTGGTATGCATTGATCGGCAGTGTGACGACGGTGATCGTCGCGTTCGTCGCTACACTAATCGCAAAACCAGAAAATGAAGTTTCCATGTAACCGTCAACTAAGAATCTCGCTTGTATCTTTTAATATGTTGAGGAGCTCGAGCGTCTTTTCGTGTATTTCGTTGCTTCTTTCGTGCGTTTCGTGGCGGCGAAGCCGGAAACCCGAACGACGAAATACGCGGATCAACAATACGAAACCAACGAAACGAAGCCGCAAAACTGCTCGGTTTTCGCCTGGTGCCAAGGTCCGAACGGCGCTATTGATCGCGGTTTTGCTCAGTTCGTTTTCATTCGCGTCTCCGCGTACCGGCACCGCCACACCGCAAAAGCTGGAACCCTCGAAAAAATCGTGGGCTTTCGCCGCCAAACAGGTGCGCAAAATGTCGGTCGATGAAAAGGTCGGCCAGCTAGTCCACGTCGGTATCAATGCCAGATATGCCAATCAGGACAGCCCGTTCTTTAAGTCACTCGAGCGAGACATCGTGGAAAACAAGATCGGCGGGATCATTTTTTTCGGCGCGCCGATCT
>CAUJFK010000279.1 GCA_963169175.1 Acidobacteriota bacterium
GAAAGATCACGTTTCTTGGAGAGGCCGACAACGCCGGTTCGAAGTTTCTGCACGGCGCGCTGCTGGCGATAATCGAAAAATTTACGGGCGGAGACAAACTCGAACCGCCGAAAACCGTCAACGCAGAGACGCGGCGACGCCGAGGAAAAGCAGAAACACGATCGGTAGGGAGTGTGCCCGCCGAGGAACTCCTGGCCACTCCCTTCTACGAGCTTCCCGATGACATCAAGAATGCTTTCTTCAACGGCGCAAAAAGGCGGCTGACATTTATTCACGGTACATACCGGTCTGAACGGACCTGGCCGGGAGCGTTGCGGGCGATGCGTGACAGAATGGAGAATCCGCCGTCCGAAAAGGTGCGGACGGCCCTGGAAGAATTGATCGCTCCGGTCACATGCCCTGAATGTAACGGCTCGCGCCTGCAGCATGAAAGCCTGGCCGTTAAGATCAACAGCCTTGGCATCGCAGATTACACGGCGATGCCGATTGCGGAGATCGTCGCCAAGATCGATGAGATCCGGCTGAGCGACCGCGAGGAAAAGATAGCGGGCCTTGTGCTAAAAGAAATTCGCGAGCGGACACGCTTTCTTGATGCGGTCGGCTTGGGTTATCTTTCACTCGATCGGGCGTCGGCAACATTGTCCGGCGGCGAAGGCCAGCGCATTCGGCTGGCAACTCAGATCGGGTCGCAGCTTCGCGGCGTGCTGTATGTGCTGGACGAGCCGAGCATCGGGCTGCACCCGCGAGACAATCGAAAATTGCTCGAGACACTGCATCGCCTTCGCGATCTTGGAAACACTGTTCTGGTTGTCGAGCATGATGAGGAAACGATCGAAAACGCCGACTATGTTATCGATCTCGGCCCGCTGGCCGGTACGCACGGCGGCGAGGTAATCGCGACGGGAGCACCGAAGGCGATCGCAAAAGATCCGGGCTCGCTGACGGGCCAGTATATGTCCGGCAAACTTAAGATCGAAGTGCCCGAGGTGCGACGGCTGCCGAACGGATATCGACTAAAAGTAAAAGGAGCGCGGGCGCATAATCTGCGTAGCATTGACGCCGAGTTTCCGATCGGTGTTCTTACGGTGGTGACCGGCGTTTCGGGTTCAGGCAAATCGACACTGGTCGAGGATATTCTGTATCCGGCGCTTTACAGGCACGTTTACAAATCGCCGATGGAACCCCTGGCCCACGACACGATCGAAGGGCTCGATCTTGTGGACAAGGTTATCGAGATCGACCAATCTCCGATCGGCCGAACGCCGCGTTCGAATCCGGCAACTTATACCGGATTATTTACGCCGCTGCGCGAGCTTTACGCAATGCTGCCCGAATCGCGGGTTCGCGGTTATAAGGCGGGACGGTTCTCGTTCAACGTCAAAGGCGGCCGCTGCGAGGCGTGCGAAGGTGACGGGCTGAAAAGGTTCGAAATGAATTTTTTGCCGGACGTTTACGTGACCTGCGACGGTTGCCGAGGCAAGCGTTATAACCGCGAAACACTGGCAGTGAAATACAAAGGGCTGTCGATCGCGGATATGCTCGCAACGACGATCGAGGACGCGTTTCCGCTGCTTGAGAATATTCCCGCGATAAAGCAAAAGCTGCAGACGCTGCTCGATGTTGGACTCGGCTATGTGCAGATCGGCCAGTCGTCCACCACCTTGAGCGGCGGCGAGGCTCAGCGGATAAAGCTGGCGAAAGAACTGTCAAAACGCGCCACCGGAAAGACGATCTACATCCTCGACGAACCGACGACCGGCCTCCATTTCGCCGACGTACACAAACTGCTCGAAGTCCTCCAACGCCTTGTCGATACCGGCAACACCGTAATTGTCATCGAGCACAACCTCGACGTAATAAAATCCGCCGATTACATCATCGATCTAGGCCCCGAAGGCGGCTCCGGCGGCGGCAAAGTGGTTGCCACGGGAACGCCTGAGGAAGTAGCTCGGATAAAGAAATCGTATACCGGCCATTCACTGAAAACCGTTCTTGATTGACCATATTGTTGTATAATCTCTCTTGTAATCGATGACTCGAGGTGAAAGATATGTCTCAATCAAAAATGGAATTACGAATCACCGCCCTTGAGCGTGAGCTGGAGGCTTTGAAATCAAAATTCGAGAAAATAGAGCGCGACAAGGAACCGTGGTGGAAAAAGCGGGTCGGGATATTTGCGAATGACCCGGCTCACGAAGAAGCTATGAGATTGGGGCGCGAATGGCGTAAAGCGCAGCGTGAAGACTACGATCAAGAATAGTTTCTGATGATAATTCTCGATACAGATTGTCTCAGCTTGCTTGATCGAGAACGAGATCTTGAATCGTCGCAGTTGAGAATTTCGTTAAGTCAGTTCGACCCCGGCGAAATTTTTACGACCATAATTTCGTTCGAAGAGCAGATGCGTGGTTGGCTTTCATACATTGCCCGCTGCCGGTCTTTGGATGATCAAGTCTTTGCATATGGCCGCCTGCATAAATTTCTTGAGAGCTACCGAGATACTCGGGTCTTAGACTTCACCGAAGCGGCCGCGGCCATGTATTTCGAACTCAAATCCAAACGGATTCGTGTCGGTACGATGGACCTGAAAATCGCAGCGATTTCAATTCATAACAACGCGATTCTGATCTCACGAAATCTTTCTGATTTTGAACAGATACCAGATCTTACTGTGCAAGATTGGACACGGTGATCGTTCGCATCTGATACCTCGTTTCGAGGTGGGATTTGGTGGCCGTCAAGCGATGGCGACCGGCATGACCGACAAGACTCTCGTATTGGGCGAATCAAATATGGACGCGGGATTAAACCCGCTTGGCCTCACCGTCGTCGGTCAAGTCGGTCGGTTGAGTCTAACGGCCCAAATTATACATGCGGTTCTCCATCTCTTTAAGCTTCTTCCAAAAGATCGTGACGTCGGTTTGGTGCACGAGTTCCTCTAAATCAAAAACCAAGCGAGCGGAAACTGACGACGGAGCGACACCAATCAGTTCTTGAATTCGCTTCAGTGCTACTTCGCGTCCGTCCGGCCCCAAGTCGTACAGGGAGATCAATTTAAGCTCACGGCCGATAGCGAAGAGCCATTGATGTTTCGGGTTTGCGGAAAGTTTTGTGCGTATTGATTCGCTGACGGATCGGAGTAAGGCCGTGCGTTCGTTATTTTCGAGCTTCTGACTTGTTCGAAGTTCAGTCCGTTGTGTGTCGAAATCGGGTGGCAAATATTCCATCAATTTCTCAGCCGAATCTGAATGATACCCAAGTTCGAGCCAATTAA
>CAUJFK010000280.1 GCA_963169175.1 Acidobacteriota bacterium
AGCCTTCGAAAACGAGCTTGCCGTCAAGAAACAGTTTGACCTGCGACACCAGGCCGGCCTGGCCGATGGATGCGGCCTTTGCATTGAAGATGGTCGAGCCGTAATTGATCACAGTTCCCTGTTTGAACCGACGCTGCGCCGTATCGCCAACCGGGTTTGATGTCTGTTCGTCCGCCACGCCCTTCGAACGCTTTTGCCAAGCCTCGTAAGAAATATTCTCAACCACCACGCCCGAAAGCGTCAGCCGCTTCTTTTTCAAATTCGGAACATCGACGAACTGGTTTGCCGAACCGACCTTGTTGCTTGCGTGGTCCCGCACCGCAACGCGAAGCTGCACCGCGCCGGGCTTTTTCATCGGAAACGTAAAGTTATAGACCAGGCCGTTTTCTAATGCCTTAGCCAGAAGGTCTTTACTCAAGGTTGCCGTAAACGTCTTTGATATCTGATCCACGATAACGCCGTTGTTGCCAAAGCCAAACGCCATCACATCGAACACAGCCTTTTTCGAACCGTCCGGCCCGTCCGTGAACGTCAGATCTTTTGCCGGAATATGAAGAAATGAGCGGACATACGGGCCCTGCGGCGAACTGCCGAACAGCGCGTTCAGGCGCAGGTCGATCTCGTTTGCCGCAAACGGTGAGGTCAATGCGTTCAGCAACTTCTGATTTCCCGTCTCGACCGGCTTTCTGAACTTTTCATCAGAAACGCCAAAGAATCCGCTGCGGTATCGAACGCGTGCTCCGGGCCGCGTTACACGCACATCCAGCCGATTGAATCGGCGCGTCTTAGGGTCAAAGGTATCGGTGTCCGGTTCATAGCCGACCAGATAGTAACTTTGGTCATCGAGAATTCGTCGTATTCCACCGACAAGGTTATTGTTATTGATTATCGAAATACCGCCTGTCTGCCGTGCAAGATAACGGAGGCCGTCTTGCGTTTCACGCAGCTGTTCGGAACGGTCGCTCATCGCTTCCTGGATCTGTTCGGGCGTTCGGCCGCTGGTATCATCGGCGGCTGTCAGGCCGGGTACCTGCAGGCCGCGGGCGTCCATTGTATAAACAACCACTGAGGCTCGATTTGCCTGATCGACCAGCCGACGTAATGACTCAAGCATTCGCGTGGATTCAATATTGCCCGAGGCGTCACGCGTGAAAAGCCTAAAGCCGTCAGACAGCAGCAGAACCGATTTTCTCCCGGGCAATTCCGCCATTCCACGAACGACGTAATTTATCGCCCCAAGCGTTCCGGTCGCAAAGATACTTGTCCTAAAATCGTTGAACTCGCGCTCAATGCCTTCCGGTGTGCGTTCGCCAGCTTGCGGCTCATCCTCGTCATCGCCAGCGTCCATTCGAGCCTGAAGCGGTGCAAATGCCCCGATGCCGCCGGCGCCGATCGAATTCCACTTCACATTCTCGATCGCGGCGTAAAGTTGGCGCCTGTCCGTCGTAAACTGCTGGAGCGCGCCGATACCTGCACCGGTCCGAATTATCGCGACCAGGTCCCCATCCTGCATTTGTTCATCAACAAATTTCTTTAATGCCCGCCGGACAAAATATGTACTTTCGAACGAAAGTGTCAGGTCATCTACGACCAGGGCGATGGTCCTTCGGACACGCTCAGGCTTGACGGCCGACGGCGGCAAAATAGGCAGCGGCGCACCTTTATCGGCCTTTGGCCGCTCAGACGTTTCGCGAACATTTGAGACAAAGCCAAAATGGCTTAGATCCTGTTTTTTGCCATTCTCATAGATCTCGATCTCGTCCCGCCTGAGGTCAGGAATGATCTTTCCCTTTTTGTCCGTGACAGTTACATCTATCTGGATCAGCGCGGTGGATATTTTTACAACGTCGACCTCGCTCGGCGTGGGCGTAGGCGCGGCGCCTTGGCCATACGAAAGCGCGGCAAGGACAAGTGAGAGCGTGATTGTGAGAAGCGGGTTTTTCATCTATTTAGTGCGAATGGCTAAGGCCTTTGGTATCATATTACTGTTCTTATCTGTTTGAAAGCTATTTTCTCCGTGCAAAGGCCCCGCGTAGAGCCGCATCGAAATTCCAGTAAGTCCGTACCGACATGTTGAACAAATTCTTCTATTCCTTCGCGTTTGTGATCGTTGCCTTGGCCGTTCTGTGTGTCGGCTGTTCGGCCCAGCAGACCGAGCAGCAGGCCCTTGATTCGCTAAGGCAAATGACCAGGGACGGCAAACTTCCGCCCGATGCGGCAGTGGCCGCTATCGAATCACGCTTTGCCGAAAAGCGGACCGGGGCCCTAGCAAAATTGCTGCGCGCACGGATCAGGTTTGAGAATCAGGACTACACCGGAGCGGCCGATATTCTGAATTCGGATGTATTCGCCAAGCAAACAAAAGTAGCCGATTATGCCCACTGGCTTCGCGGACGTGCGTTGCAAGCTAGCCGGGGCCACGCCGAGGCAATGAAAGAGTTTGCTAAGGTTTGGGCCGCGAAACCGGATTCGCTCAGGACGGCGGACGCAAAGGTCCTTTGGGCGGAATCGGCGATCGCTTCGGGCTCTGCCAATAGGGTTCCGGCGGAACTTGCCGATCTGATCGCGGGCCGTAATGCACGGGGATTGTTCGCTGTTGCCAGGGCATACGAAGCAGCAGGCGATCAAGCGAACGCCATCAAGTACTATCGCCGAACCTACTTTTTTGGTGCCGGGACCGACGAAGCCAAGCAGGCCGAAGCGAAATTGATCGCGCTCGCCCAACCGCTTGCGCCGCAAAACGCCGAAGAGATAGCAAGCCGCGCCGAAGATCTTTACGCTGCTCGAAATTGGACGGAAGCGGATAAGGCGTTCGCAGAACTGGCAACACGGTTCCCTTCGGACCTCACGAATGAGCTAAAGCTAAAACGAATGGACGTCGCGGCCAATCTCAAACAGATGGCCGATGCCCAAAGCGTGTTCAATTCTATTCCTGCGTCAGCCCCCGAAAAGGAAAAGGCCTATTACGACCTCACGCTCGATTATGCCAAAGCCCGCCTTTGGCCGGACGCTCGACGTGTTGCCGAAGAAATGCGGAAAAATTACGCGAATGGCAAATTGACCCCAAAAGCCTGGGTCGATGCCGGAAATGCGGCGGGCGACGCAAAGAACAAGACAGAGGAGCAATATTTTCTCGGTGCCGCACTTATCAATTATCCGAATGCAGTCGAGGTGGCGTCGGCTCAATTTGAACTCGCTTGGATGGCACACGAAGCGAAAGATTTTCAGCGTTCATCACAGCTTTTGATCGAGCATCTGGCGAAATACGTCGATAAAGATACTACCAATCGCGGCAAAGCGGGTTACTGGGCCGCACGCGATTCGGAACGCGCCGGCCAGATCGCGGACGCTTGTCTGCTTTACGATGCCGTGATCTATCGCTATTCGGCCAATTGGTACGGCTACGTCGCCACGGACCGCCGCGATGCATTGAAAAAACAAGGCAAATGTTCGGGCTTGGGATCAAGCAGCCCGAACGAATTGACAGCAAAGGCCGCCGCAAATCTCAAGACCGTCACCGTTGCGCCTGAAACCTCTGGCCCCACCGAGATCGCCCGTGCCGAGAAAAGTGATGATCTGAGCACCATCGGGCTGTTTGATTGGGCAATGGACGAACTGAAAGAAGCAAAAAAGACCGCTCAGGAATCGCCGCGCATAAACCTTGCGCTTGCCCGCCATTACAGAATGAAAGGCGACAATGTGAACGCTCTTCTGGCGTTGGCAAAAAGCTATCCGGATTACTCGCAGATGTTCCCCGAAGAAATGGGTCGTGACGAATGGGAGATATTTTATCCGGTCATCGCCTGGGACCAGATCGCGGCCTGGGCCAAGCACCGCAGCCTGGATATGTACCAGGTCGCCGGGCTGATCCGGCAGGAATCCGTTTTTAACCCGCGGGCCGCCTCGTCCGCCCGTGCGTACGGGCTTATGCAGTTGATACTTCCAACGGCGAAAAGTGTTGCACGCAAGTATGCTTCAACCGCAACAATTTCAGTAGATTCGCTGTTTCAGCCGGCGTTGAACATCGAGCTCGGGACGGCCTATATGCGTGACCAGTTGGATAAGTTCGGCCGTATCGAATACATGGCAGTCGCATACAATGCTGGCCCGGGCCGCGTGCCGCAATGGCGTGCCTCGCTCCCGCTCGAAATGGACGATTTTGTCGAAGAGATCCCGTTCCGTGAAACAAAAGGCTATGTACAGGGCATCATCCGCAATTCCGCCCAGTACCGCCGACTCTATGACGAGAATGGAAACTTCCGCCCAAATGTCGGCTCCAAACCGCTGCGGGGCGCGATAGACTCGCTGCCAAAAGATCAGTTTGCAACCGAAAATCCTGAGGTTGTTATAAGCACGGCCTCACAATAAAACGTCTGACACGAGCGGCTTCCGCCCGGCCATCTTGGCGCTTCTTTGCGGCGTTTGCGAACTTTGCGAACTTAGCGTGAGACCATTTCTCACGCCAGCAAGGTCGATGCAAGGTACTTTTCAGCACCAACCAAACTGCCTCCGCTTCATTTATTTCCGTCTTTGTCTGTGGCTTGCGCGGGTGGCGAAGCCGGAGATTCGAACAATGGGCCATCCGCTGCAAGCGGTTACTTTTGATAGAAGCTGGCTCACTTTTTGGGCCGTAACAAAGGCGAACTTCAAACCGGACGTATGTGATAAAATGAGTGTGTCCGAATTCCACATCCGAACCCGCAGCCAGCC
>CAUJFK010000281.1 GCA_963169175.1 Acidobacteriota bacterium
ACCAGTATTGCATCAAACGGCGAATATACCGGCCATCCGTTGGTCCCATCAGCATTGCGGATCGAGACGTTGTTTATACCAATGCCGCGAAGATTTTCGAGCGCGGTTTTTGCCAATACTTCGATGCGCTCGACAGCGTAAACCTTCTTCACCAGATTTGCCAGCACCGCCGATTGATAGCCCGAACCGGCACCGATCTCGAGTACACGTTCCCGGCCTTTAAGTTCCAGCAGCTCGGTCATACGGGCGACGATAAACGGCTGCGATATCGTTTGTCCCGCCG
Organism: Acidobacteriota bacterium; assembly: GCA_963169175.1. Classification (GTDB taxonomy): domain Bacteria; phylum Acidobacteriota; class Blastocatellia; order Pyrinomonadales; family Pyrinomonadaceae; genus OLB17. The sequence goes on from CAUJFK010000281.1 coordinate 284, forward strand.
CGATCGGGAGTGCGTTGTCTTTGTAGGCCTGGGACCGCAAAGCCTCGGGAACAAAAAGGTGGCGTGGAACGGCGTTCATCACTGATAGCACGCGTGTATCAGCGATACCATAATGGTCTCGCAGGCGTTCGACCATCTTTTGCCGCGCGATCTCGTATCCGTCCATTGCGCTCTTGCCGGCTACTCCCAGTTCAGGTCCTCCCAGGTCTTCATTTCGTCAAGCACAAGATGGTTTGTCAGATCGCTGCGCATCGGCGTGACCGAGACATAGCCTTCATCGATCGCCTCAAAATCTGTTCCGCCCTCGGCCCGAAAGCCAACGCGTTCTTCGCCGATCCAATAATAAAGCTTGCCGCGCGGGTCAATGTGTTCAGAGATTACGGGTGTTGCATTCTTAAACCCTTGCTTGGTGACCTTGATGCCGGCGGGTACCCGCTTTGGAATATTCACATTCAGCAGTGTTCCTTTAGGAATTCCGTATTCGAGCGCCTTTGACGTAACTTCTCTCGCCACCCTCGCCGATTCGGTAAAATCGTGACTCCGGTTTGCCACAAGGCTGAACGCGAGCCCCGGGATGCCCAGTATCGTCGCCTCCATGGCTCCGGCAACTGTTCCCGAATAGGTTGCGTCATCACCGAGATTTGCTCCGTGATTGATCCCGGATACGCAGATATTCGGACGCTCGTTCGGAAGCAGTATCTGATTGAGCGCGAACGTTACACAGTCCGTCGGTGTGCCGTCAACCGTCCAATGCCGCTCGTCGAGTTGCCGGATGCGGAGCGGCCGCGACAGTGTGAGGCTGTGCGAGGCACCGCTTTGCTCACTTTCAGGCGCTATTACATAAACTTCGCCGATCTGCCGCATTACGGCCTCAAGCGCGATGATCCCCTCGGCATGAATGCCGTCGTCGTTGGTAATCAATATTCTCGGCAGGCTGTTTGCCATCAATGATCTGGTCCCCGGCAGAAACGCGTGTTCGAATCTGCGTGTTTCATGTGCACGTATGCCTTTCGATTCTCAAACCAAAAAAGGTGAAAAAGCCAGACGTGGTCGCCCGTACACTTTTTCACCTTTCACAGTCTATTCTGTGCCCTTGCTAAGCTGTCAAAACGTTATCGGCCGCCAGGTCCCGCGCCGGGCCGCTGAGCGGCAGCACCCTGTGGACGCTGCGAACGGAAACGCCGCCGGTTACGTTTGCGCGCGTTCTGCGACTTTAGCTTCGCCTTTTGTCCGGGTGGGATGAAATGGGCGTGCTTCTTGAGATCCTTGATTATCTCTTCGCTGATCACCTTGCGCTTAAACCGCCGCAGAGCGCTCTCGATCGACTCGTTATTATTAACTGAAATGAATGCCATTTTGCTGTTCACCCCCTTGCGGCAAAGATAGTGCCGGAAAGGCAAACTAATATTTAACCCTAATCCGGCACCAAAAGCAAACGGGATAGGCCCCAGGCCCTATGAAAGGTATGTAATTTGCCTAGCCTTCTCTGCGTCCGCTCATCGATACACCCATCAGGCGGCCGGGGAACGTTCCAAAGTCTTCGATCACGACCGTATCTCGCCCGTTTTCGCCTGAGCTGTCAAATTTGATCTTTGCGGACGGGATAAACGTACCCGTGCCTTTGCCGGTTTTCGGGTCCACACGGATCTCGACATATCCGAACGGATAATCGACCGACCGAAGCCCGCGTCGGAGTTCACCGAAGCCCAGCCAGCGTTGGAAGACAGCGCGAATTCGAGTGTCGCCGCCGTCTTTATCGACTATCACTGCAAGGAGGTCGTGCCCGACCGAATTTCCAAGCGAAAAGTTTCCAAGATCATTGGAATCGATAGCGTCCATTAATTCATCCTGTCCCTCGCTTTTGAGCACGGACAGGTACTTTGTCGCATCCGCCTGCGAGGTCTCGCCGGTCACAATCATCTTGAACGGCTCGGTGATCGTCCTCGTATTCATCCGGGAACCATAGATCAAAGCAGTCCCCGTAAAGGTCATCTTCGCCTGCGCCGCCGCCACCGTCGCCATCGCCAACATACACACCACGTAAAATGCTATTCGTTTCATATACTTCAATCATAGCGCACGTGATATCCGATCAATGTATCCAATGGAACAAATAGCCTCTGCGGGCGAGGCTTTCTTGTAACTATCTACCAGTTAGGATTTTGCGCGAGCTATTATTACAATCTTGTAATAATTCTACGAATAGAATACTATTCAAATGGGAGGGAATATGACCGGGCATCAACTGTCTCAGTATCGGAAGCAAAGGAAACGAACGCAGATGCAGACCGCGCGGGCGCTTGGGGTATCGCAAGCCTATCTATCGCTGCTCGAAGCAGGAAAGAGGCCCGTGCCCACCCGTCTGCAGAGAAAGGCGGTGACATTCTTTGACCTTCCCCCCACGGAGGTGCCGGCCCAACTCACGTTCGGCGAACTGCCCGTCGTCACCGACGACCAACTCGCATCCGACCTGGCCGATCTCGGCTACCTCGGCTTTGCGCACCTGAGAAGAAAAAGGCCTCACCGAAAAAATCCAGCGGATGTATTGTTCAATACGCTAAACGCGCCGCAACGCGATGCCCGAATAATGGAAGCCCTGCCCTGGCTGATTCTGGCATATCCTGATATGGAATGGCCCCAAGTAATAAGGGCTGCCAAAGTAAACGACCTGCAAAACC
>CAUJFK010000282.1 GCA_963169175.1 Acidobacteriota bacterium
TTTCCAGATCTTGCAAGCCCGCGAAAAGAGCGGTATAGCTCGGGCAGGCACCTTCCGGCAGCGTGTAGTCCGATGCGATCTCTCGCATTACGCGCAGCCTTTCGCCATCCTCTTCGTGGTCCGCCATCATCATTCTGATCGGGTTTTGGACCGTTCCAAAGTGCGAAGGACCGGCGGTCCGCTGATTTATGACCGATGATTCGAGGTCCTGAATGAACGGGAACAGAACGCCCTCTTCCTTTCGCATATGCGGTATCAAGCTTCCGGCCAATTCATGAAAGATCGCCTGGAGCTTGAACAATTCCGGATGATGCTCGCCATGCCGGCGGCATACTTTTTCCATCAACGGCTTCAGGCGTTCGATCTCCTCGACCGTGAAAACGTGATGTGTCGCAATGATATAATCGATCAGTTCCGAAGCGGACCGGTGTTCTGGAAGGCCGGTTTCGGCACCGTGGCTTGCGATGACTGACTTGATCCTTTCGGCCAGCACCTGCTCGTCCAATCCCGCTTCCTGGCAGACGTCGGCCAGAAGCTTACGGCCGCCGCAGCAGTAATCGATCTTGAATTCTTCAAAAACACGGGTCGTCGCGGGAACTTCTAGAGCGATCTCGCGAATCGTCTTGGTTGCGAATGTTTGCATTAAATATAAAGCCTCCTAAGCTTATTGACTCAATGTTAGACAATATTCAGCGAAGATTTAGTGACATAAGTCACGACAATGTTTTTTTCGGTTATTATTGAATGTTGATATGAAATTGCTGCCTTCGGTACCGGATATTCTTTATTCAGACCATGTTGAATTGGACACGCTCCTCCACGCTACACTCGAAGCGCTTGACGTTGGCGACGTGGCCCGAACCTTTGAGGAGCTGGATTTCTTTTGGGCACGCCTCGCCATGCACATTCGCGCCGAGCACCTCCGGCTTTTCCCGGTTGTCAGGGAAGTAGCCGAAAGGTCGGCTGAACTTACCGATATTCCGCTCTTGCTCGATGGCCTGCGGGAAGATCACGACTTCTTTATGCGCGGACTGGCCAGAGCGATAAAAGCCCTGCGGCTGGTGTTTCATTTTGGCAATGAGGAAGAGACATTTGCGATAGTTCGCGATCTGATTGGCGAGATCGCGGCCCGTTTGAAGATTCACAATCAGATCGAAGAGGAAAGGATATACCCGCTTGCCGCGGAAAATTGCCTCGATACCGCGTCAGCAAATGAACTGGCATCATCGGTTGCGGCCGAATTGGACAAATATCCAAATCGTTTCGCGGGCCGCGCGCCCGTGAAATGATCGGGCGGATGCCGGACACGAATGTCCGTGTCGGGGTTGCAATATGCCGCGAAAAGTACGAACTTTATAGATAATGGAAGAACTACAGGAGAAAACGCTTCATCGCGAGGCCGCAAGGATTGAGATCGCAAAGGCGGCAACACCGTTTGAAGATATCGATCCCGAAGTGCAGCTTGCTGTCCGCTGCGCCGCCGACAAAAAGGCGTTTGACATCAGGGTGCTTGACCTCCGTGAGGTCGCAACCTTTACCGAATTTTTCATCATTGCAGGCGGATCGAACCAGCGTCAGGTCCAGGCGATCGCCGATGAGATAACTGAGCAGCTTAAGAAACAACTCAGCACGCGTGCGGTCCGCATTGAAGGCTATACTGCCGCCGAATGGGTACTGCTTGATTTTGGCGATTTTATCGTCCATATCTTCAACAAAGAGGCCCGTGAATTCTATGATCTCGAACGCCTTTGGCGGGACGCACAGAAAGTAGAGCTTCCCTCGGAGCTTTAGTAGCAGATAAGTGTGATGAAGTTCAGGTTTATCTGGATCGGCAAAACAAAGGACAGAAACTGGAAGACGCTTCAGGAGGAATATCTTGGGCGGCTTTCGCGTTTTATCCGGTGTGAAGTGGCCGAGATCCGCGATTCTGCCGCCCATGAAAGCAAGGAAAATGAAGGCAAACGAATTCTCGATGTCCTGAATCCAAAGGGGTTTGTTTGCCTGCTTGATATTTCGGGAGATCAGATCAGCTCAGACGGATTGGCCCGTGAGATCGAGAAATGGCAAGGCCGCAACCTGAAGGAAGTGAATTTTATTATTGGCGGAGCAGAAGGGGTCTCCGCCGAAATTAGGGATTTTGCGGATTTTAGGTTATCCTTATCGTTTATGACTTTTACGCATGACATGGCTAGAGTCATACTATTAGAACAATTGTATAGGGCGTTCACCATAATTAAGGGGTTTCCATACCAGAAATGAAAAGAGCTTTGAAAGACGTCAAGCAAAGATTACTCGAAGAAAGGACTCATCTAATTGAAAAACTCAAGGACAACGATCTTTCGGTCGATGATTCCGAGACGCCGGATCCGGTCGATCTGGCTGTCCGTAATTATTCAAAGAACGTGATGCTAGCGGTCTCTGAGAACGAAAGCCGTCAGCTCGCGCTTATTGATGAAGCATTACTGCGGGTCGAAGATGACGAGTACGGCCTTTGCCAGAACTGCGAAAAGGAAATAACTCCGAAGCGGCTTGAGGCTATTCCGTGGGCCCGTTACTGCCTGAACTGTCAGGAACTGGTCGAACGCGGACTGCTCGACGACGAACAATAATTTGAATCCTGCAAAGTCAGGCATGGTAGCGTCCGGGCCTGCCCCTTTGGTCAAACCTGCTGAACTGTGTCATTGTTGCTCCGAACCGGAACTTCAATGCTCAGCTTCCTCACCGATCCACTTTTGACACTCATCTATCCGCAGCAATGCGGTTCATGCGGGCATCTCGTCGAGAAAGCGTTTGACGGTGCCGCCTGCCGCGCGTGCTGGACGGCTACGAAAATATTCGCGCTGTCGGACCCGTTCTGCTCAAAATGCGGGGCACCACTCACCAGTATCTCGGACCGATCTGTTTCAGCCTGTAATCAATGCGACGACGATCATTACGACACCGCCCGCTCGGCCGGTGTGTATGAAAAGGCCCTGTCAGCGTCGGTGCTGAGGCTTAAGCACGAAGCGCACCTACCGGGAGCGATCGGCCAGCTACTAAGGTTTGCGTTTGACAGTATGCCGCTCCCGAAAGATCTTACGATCGTTCCCGTTCCGCTATCAAAGCAGCGGCTTCTGGAACGCAGTTTCAACCAGGCCGAGCTTCTTGCACGGGCCATTGCACAACATTCCCGCCGCCCGCTTGACGAATTCAGCCTCGCCCGCAAACAGGACACGCCCATGCACCGGGCCGCA
>CAUJFK010000283.1 GCA_963169175.1 Acidobacteriota bacterium
CGCATCGCTCAAGGCAGAAACACGACCGGTAGGGAGTGTGCCCGTCGCGTCTGTAACAGGCGGGGCACCCTCGCTACTGCTCAGGTTTCCGCCTTCGATCATGGCCGCATCGCTCAAGGCAGAAACACGACCGGTAGGGAGTGTGCCCGTCGCATCTGTACTAGGCGGGGCACCCTCGCTACCGCTCTGGTTTCCGCCTACAGCATCGAGCATCGAGATCCGCCTAAACTTTCCAAAATCGATCAGATTTCCCTCATATTCGACTATCAAACCGCCCGTTGCCTTCTGTACACTTTCACGCAGCATCTCCTCACAAAAATCCATCATCCCATTGACGTCCATATACGCACAATAAAATTCAAGCATCGTGAATTCGGGGTTGTGTTTGTACGAGATGCCTTCGTTGCGAAAGTTGCGGTTTAGTTCATAGACCTTTTCGAAGCCGCCGACGACGAGGCGTTTTAGATAAAGCTCAGGCGCGATGCGGGCGTAAAGCGGTATGTCGAGCGCGTTGTGATGCGTCTCGAACGGCTTTGCGGCGGCGCCGGTCGCTTTTGGCGTGAGCATCGGCGTTTCGACCTCGATGTAACCGTTGTCTTCGAGAAAACGGCGCATTGATGAAATTATCTTTGCGCGTCGTTCGAAAACTTCGCGTGTTGTAAGTTCAGGACCTGATGCGTCGGCGTTCGATTCTGCTCCAAGTTCCTGGCCGCCCGCTGACGCAGGCGGTTCTGACTTGATCTGGAGGCTCGACGCTATAAGGTCTGCATATCGCTGCCGCTGGCGAATCTCGGGGTCGGCAATGCCGTGCATTTTATCCGGCATCGGCAGCATTGCTTTTGCCAAAAACTGCAGCTTTTCGACATGTACCGAAACCTCGCCCGTGTTCGTGACAAACAGATATCCTTCCACGCCAATAAAATCGCCGTGATCTATCATCCCCCACGCTGCCCATGCATTTTCAGCATCAACCGAGCCGTCCGCGTCGTTCTTTACGAACACGAACTGGCCCTTCTTTGCATAGATCTGCAGTTTGCCAATACCGTCGGTCAGGTGTACAAAATTGCCGCGCGGCGGGGTGGTCAAACGCCCGGCAATACGGACCGTGCCCAACTTCCTGAGCTTTTCGTTGAACAATTCCTTTATATCCGCCGGCGGCCGTTCGCCCTCTGCAAGGTTTTCTTTTACCAGGGTCATCTCGTGTTCGATCTCGGCGATCTGCGGAAATTGCCTGAGCTCGGTGATGGTATCCTCACTGCCGGTCAACCTGGACCGCACAAATTTGTTCGGGTAAACGTTGCCGGTCAACTCACGCAGCTTCTCCAAATGCTCCGCCCGTGCCGCGGTCTGGTCGTTGGGTTCAATAATTTCGTCAAAAGCAGGAATGGTCATAAAGTCGATAATTAATCAGTTCGCCCAGAATCCTCTCTGCATCCTCTGCGTTGAATAATACGTGGTACAAGTTCAACTAACGGAGTACCGAAGAGGATCGCATTGCTCCATTGTAACTCAATGTCGAAAGGCTCGATTATAGACGCGTCGCACATAAACGCAAATTTCGGCCAATTGTGGCAAAATGGAACGACCGCAGGAAAACGTTCTGCCCGGCGCCGGGAATGTTTTCTGCGGCTAGGTGTGTTTGTGGGAGAAGAATTCGACGAACTGAAACGTGCTGTCCTCGGCGGACAGCGTATCATTACACTTAGCCAACTTACGTCCAGCTCGGCCAAAGCGTATGCTCTCGCCCGGCTGCGCTCGGAGACTGGCAAGAAGCTTGCGATCGTGGTCGAGAGCAACGCCGAACTCGATGTATTGTCATGTGATCTTGAATTCTTTCAGGACTATTTCGGTGCTCCCGGCCCGCAGGTCATCACCATCCCGTCATTCGAGACCGATCCGTACTCGGGCGTCTCGCCGCACGCCGAAACGCAGGAAAGGCGCGCGCTCTCGCTTTGGCAGATCGCCCGCGGAACCGGAGATGTTGTTCTTTTGTCCGCCCGTTCGGCACTCCAGCGGACCGCGTCAGTTGATGAAACAAAGGCTCTCGGTGCCGGCCTTGTGCGCGACGCCGATCTTCCGCCGGAAGAGCTTACCGAACGCCTCATCGCCTCGGGCTATGTTCGCGAAGAACCGATCTTTGGGCCCGGCCAATTTTCGCTCCGCGGCGGCATTATCGATGCATGGTCGCCCGATTCGGAACAGCCGGTTCGGATCGAGTTCTTTGGCGATACAGTTGATTCTATTCGTACATTCGATCCTGAAACGCAGCTTTCCATTGAACAGCTACGCTCGGTATCGATCGCACCGATGCGCGAGTTTGCCGTAAGCGATCGGGATCTAAAAGACTGGGCATTCTTTGCCGCCGAGCGCTTTTCCGACGATCGGTTTCGCCGCAACCTGAAGGACCGTACCGATTTCGCCGCCGAAGGAGAAACATTTTCAGGCTGGGAGTTCCTGCTGCCGCTCATCCGGCCGCTCAAAGGCAGTGTTTTTGACTATCTGAATGATCACATCATCGTCGTTGACGAACCTGCCGCGATCGAACAGACGCTTACAAACTTTTACACAAATCTAGATCGCAGTTACATCGCCGTTACTGATTCCGGCGATGTTGCGCTTGCACCTGCTGAGTTATTCCTCCAAGCTGAAGATCTGCGAGAACGTCTAGGTCCAGCCCACCTCATCGAACTGCGTTCTCTCGGCCGAACAGCGGCAGCGACGGATGAGGATTTTATGTTTGCCGCCGACGAGTCGGCAGGCTCCCCTCCTTACCAAGGAGGGGTGGCCGAAGGCCGGGGTGGTTCTTTGCAACGCGGCGATGAGTCAACTCTGGATAACGTCGAACCCACCGCAACCAGCGGAGAACTACCCCGTCTGCCCGCCGGAAAACGCGGGCATCCTGGCTCCCCTCCTTACCAAGGAGGGGTGGCCGAAGGCCGGGGTGGTTCTTTGCAACGCGGCGATGAGTCAACTCTGGATAACGTCGAACCCACCGCAACCAGCGGAGAAC
>CAUJFK010000284.1 GCA_963169175.1 Acidobacteriota bacterium
CGTTGTCGGAGCGTCCTATTATCGCGAATCGGTGCAAAAGGCACCGCAGGCCGGCGTGACGCAGCGTCAGGAGCTTGTCCGTTCGGACAGTGCAACGATCGGGCCCGCGGACGCAAAGGTGACCATTGTTGAATTCTATGACCCGGAATGCGAGGCGTGCGCCTCATTCCATCCGTCGGTCAAGGCCCTGCTAAAGGAATTCGAAGGCAAAGTCCGCTATGTTGCGAGGTATGCCCCGTTTCACAAGAATGCAAAGATCGCCGCGATCTACACAGAGGCGGCTGGCGAGCAGGGCAAGTATTGGGACATGCAGCAAAAGCTGTTCGAGAAGCAGGGTGATTGGGGCGAAAAACACGGCGAGGCCGCGGTCGCAACTCCGGTTGGCCCGCCGACAGCGTTTTTCGATAAATACGCTCAAGACATGGGCTTGAATGTTGAGCAATTGAAGGCGTCGGTCTCTGACCCGAAACACGGGGCAAAGGTTGACCGTGATATGAGCGACGCCAGAGCGATGGGTGTCAATCGCACACCAACGTTTTTTGTGAACGGCCGCAAGCTTGCCCGATTGGCGCAGCTTGACCTCCGGGCGCTGATAGTACAGGAGCTGGCAAAGCCCTAATCTACGATGAAGCAATGCCCGTCCTGCAGGACGACCTACACGGATGACACCCTGACCTTTTGCCTGTCAGATGGTACGCGGCTTATCGATGTACCCGATGAAGAGCCGACCGTCGTCAGAGATCGCAAAGCAGCCAGCGGTCGAGATGATTCAGCACCTACGTCGGCGTCGCCCGGTCGGAGAACGCCGGAGCATGTGGCCCCACGATCGTCCCGCTGGGTAAAGATCGCGGCGGCAGTGGTCTTTGCCGGGATAGCGGTCCTGGCAATTCTTGGTGTAGGCGGAGCTATCCTTTATTACCAATTGGGCCCCAACTCTCGGCGGTCGACACCCACACCCACAATTCCGACACCACCAGCGACCGCCACGCCTGACCGCGAAAAAGAACGACTTCGGGATGAGATAGCAAATATTCGAAAGCGGCTTGAGGAAGCGAATAAGAATTCGACAAACGGAACAAATGATCCGGACGACGAGCGTGGGTCGTCGATAACAGCCACCGTCAATTCGCCAAACGATGGCTTCCTGGCCCTTAGAAGCGAGCCTGACAGTGAACACGGAGATCGCGTCGCAAAAATACCGGACGGGGCAGAAATAGAGATACTTCGCTGCGCGGCATCTTCGGTAACAATAGCCGGCCGAAGCGGCCGCTGGTGTTATGTCAGATTTGACGGGCAAACGGGCTGGGTTTTCGATGCGTGGCTTGAATACTGATCCAGGGAGGACATTTGAATGTGCGGACGGGCATCACAGGCCGAGATAAAGGCATACAAGCAAAAGATACAAGGCTGGCTGGCCCCGAATGGCTTTATCCCCAGGTACAATCTCAGGCCTACTGAGCCCGCATGGATCGTAGCGCGGCGTGGTGACAGCGTTGTCAAGACCATCGAGGCCCGATGGTGGTGTCAATGGGAAGGCGCTCATCGGTTTGACACAAAATATCCGACCTTCAATGCTCGGGTTGAGACGATGCATTCAAAAAAACTCTGGCCTGACCTGCTGAAAAAAGGCCAGCGATGCCTGTTTCCCATTGACAGCTTCTATGAGTGGCCAATAAAGGGCAAGTGCTTGCCGCCGGTCGAGATCTATGTGAAAGGCCGCGAGCCGTTCGCACTCGCAGGCCTGTGGAGCAGATATTTTGAAGACGGAGAAGCTCGCTATTCGTTCACAACCTTTACCACGAACCCGAACGGGTTTATGAAGCCGATCCACGAAAAGGCGATGCCGGTGATCCTCGCTGATATAGACGAACAGAAGCTTTGGCTGCAGGAAGGCGATGAAGAATTACTCAGGCCATTCGAAGGCGAAATGGAATCGGTAGCATTGCCCGACACGCTCGAGCATCTTTACCCTGAAGAAAACCGAAAATATTAGCTACAGGCAACTCACGGCGGCCGTATGGTATCCTCGTAACAACCATTTATGCTTCACGGGTTTACGAGTCCTCGGCGGGTTGTGATCACAGGTTTCGGGTGCGTGACCCCGATCGGGATCGGCCGTGAACAATTTTGGGAAGGCCTAAAAGCCGGTAAGAGCGGTGTTCGCCGTATCGAGAGTTTCGACCCGTCCGCGTTTAATATCCAGATCGCGGGCGAGATACCGGAATTCGACTGGCAGGCCCAGCTAAATCCAAAAGACCGTCAGCACGTTCCACGCACAGTTCCGCTTGCCCTGGCCGCCGCACGCGAGGCGGTTGCCGATTCCGGCATTAGCACCGATGGCTTGTCACTTGAAGAAAAGCGCCGCTTTGGCGTGATACTCGGTACAGGCGGCGGCGGGCTTTCATTTACCGAAAAACAATTTGGCTTTTGGTTCTCCGGCAACGCAGGCAAGGGCAGCATCTATACGATTCCGGCGTCCACGCACGGCGGCCTTTCTTCTGAATTGTCAATGACCTTCGGCCTTCACGGCCTCTCGCACATCGTTTCAACAGGCTGCACTTCATCGACCGACGCGATCTTTTATGCGGCGCAGCACATTGCCCTCGGCTGCCAGGACGTGATGCTTGCCGGCGGCGTCGATTCACCGATCTCGCCCGGGATATTGAAAGGTTTTGAAGTGATGAAGGTCTGCACGGATAAATGGAACCACGATCCGGCGCGTGCATCGCGGCCGTTTTCTCGTGATCGGTCCGGCATGGTGATCGGCGAAGGCTCGTGGGTGTACGTTCTTGAATCGAGAGAAAGCGCCAAGGAGCGGAAAGCTCACGTTTACGCCGAGATCGCAGGATACGGCTCTACCTGCGACGCTTATCACCGCGTCCGCCTGGAAGAAAACGGAGTAGAACCTGCCCGCGCAATGACGCTTGCGATCGAAGACGCGGGCCTCTCGCCGTCGGACATCGAATACGTCAATCTTCACGGAACTTCCACCGAATTGAACGACCGGATCGAAACGCAGGCAATGAAACGGGCCTTCGGCGACCACGCATACGAAATACCGATGTCGGCTCTTAAATCACAGATCGGCCACCCGCAAGGCGCAACCGGCGCCGCCGGTATCGGTGCAACCCTGCTAGCATTGAACGAAGGCGTTTTGCCGTCGACCATCAATCTGGATGAGGCCGACCCGGCGTGCGATCTGGATTACGTGGCGAACAGCTCTCGAAAGCAAAAGGTAAATTTTGGGTTATGCAACTGCATAGGTTTTGGGTCAAAAAATTCAGCCATCGTACTGAGTCGGCCGGAACCGGGATCTACTGCTTCCCTCGATAGACTTGCGATCGAGTCAGCTAAATTTGATAAGGAAGAAGAACAAGCATTCACCGAGCTTGGCGGGTTTGCGACAGAGCCATACTGACATGTATAAGGGCCGCTCTTGTGGAAGAGCGGCCCTTGGTAGGTTTAGTCTTGGAAGGTTAGTAAGACAGGATTGTATGAATTCGCTCAGTTACGGTCGAACGCCACCGAAGGAGGGTAGTAAAACGCCCTCGATACTTTGAAATTCTTTGCGTCAACCTTTTTCCTTGCTCCGCATTCGGTGCATGCCATATAGGTATCTTTACCAGA
>CAUJFK010000285.1 GCA_963169175.1 Acidobacteriota bacterium
AGTGTGCGAAAGGCAAGAAGTGTTCGGACGAACGGTTGAAAGAACTGGCCGAACTTTATCTCCGGCGGCATGACCGGATAAACAATTGGGATTTGGTTGATCTTGCGGCATATTATGTTGTCGGAAAATATCTTGCCGATAAACCGCGGGATGTTCTATACAAACTCGCCCGGTCAAAAAACATGTGGGAACGCCGCACCGCTATTGTCGCAACAGCTCATTTTATCCTCAAACAAAAGCAGGTCGATGATACTTTCGCGATCGCTGAACTGCTTGTAAATGATAAAGAAGATCTTGTAAACAAAGGCACAGGCTGGATGCTGCGGGCGGCGGGCGATGTTGACAGAGACCGGCTGCTTGCCTTTCTCAACAAACATGCCCCGACAATGCCTCGGGTTCTGCTACGATACTCGATCGAAAAACTAGAAAAGGATCAGCGCGAGCGTTATTTAAGTCTTAAGAATGCAGGTTGATCATTGTGCTCCTTGGAAACGATCGTTAATATTTGCGGTCTATTAGCACCGTTGGTGATATGAAACGATGATATCGGAAAAGTCGATTGATGCCACATTAAGCACAAGTTTGCGGAAGCCCGCGCGTGTGCAAGGGCTTGACATCCAACGCCCGCGTTAAGCCCGTGCTCACGCGCGGGCTTCTGCAATCGAATTTCAACGAACAACCAACGCTCTTTCCATTTGAATAGCATTAGAAGTGAAAAACTTTCGAAGGAGAAAAAACTAATGTCACAATTCAACCCTTATCTTAACTTTCCAGGCAACACCGAGGAGGCGTTCAATTTTTACAAGTCTGTTTTTGGTGGTGAGTTCCTAGCTTTTATGCGTTTCGGCGAAATGGAAGGCTGCGGCGAGATAGCGGAAACCGATAAGAGCAAGATCGCGCACATCGCCCTTCCCGTTGGCGACGGCAACATTCTAATGGGCACGGATTCACTTGAATCGTTCGGACAAAAGCTCACGTTTGGCAATAATTTTTACGTTTGTATCAGCCCGGACAGCCGCGAAGAAGCCGACCGGCTGTTTGGCTCATTGTCCGACGGCGGCAAGGCGGAAATGCCGATGACCGATATGTCGTGGGGTTATTTCGGCTGCTTCGCCGACAAATTCGGCGCTCAGTGGATGATCGTATTTGACCCGAACGGCGGAGGCTCAAAATGACGGACGCAATTCAAAATACCGGTAAAGGAAAGCGGTGGGCCGGATACATTCTTTCCGGCCTTCCTGCTCTGTTTCTAATCATGGATGCGGTCGGCAAGCTGTTCAAGCCCGACGCGGTTGTCAAAGGAACGGTCGAGCTTGGTTATCCGGAAAGCGTTATTGTCCCGCTCGGCATCTTGCTACTTGTTTGCACGATCATCTATCTGATACCGCAAACGGCTGTCCTGGGAGCGATCCTCCTGACCAGCTATCTCGGCGGAACCGTTGCGACACACGTTCGCATCGGCAATCCGCTTTTCACGCACACACTGTTCGGTGTTTACCTTGGCATTATGCTCTGGCTTGGGCTTTATTTTCGCGATTCGCGGCTGCGTGAACTGGTACCGCTCCGGTCAGGTAAATAGCAAAGGCTCAATTCCTGAATAGCTGACAGTGTGATTTTGCTGTAAATTCGCAGGGATGCGATTTTCGAAAAGTTTTCAGCAATTCAGGAGGCCATTGGTTTGAAAAATGCTGCCGCAGTGGCCGAGCGAACGCTTATCATCGAGCGGATTTTCGATGCTCCGCCGGAGATCGTTTTTGAAGCCTGGACCAAGCCGGAACACCTAACGAAATGGTGGGGACCGACCGATTTTGCCTTACCGTTCTGTGAACTCGATTTTCGCGAAGGCGGCCGTTATCGTTTCTGCATGCGCTCGCCCGCGGGCGAAGACCATTGGGTTTGGGGCGAATATAGATCGATCGATTCGCCGGAACGCGTTGAATTCACCTGGAATCGCGAAGACGCTGACGGAAACATCTGGAACAGTACGATAGTCCGACTGACATTTGCCAACGCCGATGGAAGGACTAAATTTACCCTGAATCAGACGCTGTTCGACACAACCGCCGACCGTGATGATCATAACGGCGGATGGTCTCAATGTCTGGAGCGACTAAATTTGTATGTTTCGGCACAAACGGAGAAATACGGGAGTTAAGGAGCAAACACAGTGAAAATTGCCATGATAATCGTCCGTACGCTTATGGGCTTGTTGTTCCTCCTCGCATCGACCTCTTATTTTGCCATCATCTTTGGCTATATGGAGATGCCGCCGATGGAAGGGCCGGTCAGGGCATTTAACGAAGGGCTTGCGGCGGCGGGCTATTTCTTCATACTACTTAAGTTGACCGAATTGACCTGCGGATTTCTACTGGTCATTGGCCGATTCGTTCCGCTTGCTCTGGTCGTCTTGTCACCGATTATCATCAATATTCTGATGGTAAACTTATTCCTTGATCGATCTGGGTTGCCGATCGCGGTGTTTCTTGTTCTGGCGGATATTTTCCTGGCTTACTATTACCGCGAGAGTTTCGCACCGCTTCTGAAATCGAAATACGTCTGCTCGAAGCTGACCGAACTATTTGGAGGTTGCATATTCAATGTCAAAATACGCAGATGTTTACTTGCCTCCGGTCCTCGAGACGAACGTCCCGGCGTATAAAAAATTGGCCGCGGCGGCCGGCAAACTTTTTATTAAGAACGGGTCCCTAAAGTATCGCTAATATCTTGCATCGGACCTAAACTCTCAGGACGCGATGCTGTTTACAAAGGCTATCAAGTTGAAACCCGGCGAGACCATCATTTACGCTGCTGTTGAATTCAAGTCTGAATCGCACCGCAACTCGGTTATGAAGAAGGTTATGGCCGATCCCGAGGTGGCGACCTTGATGCCAACGGGCACGAAACCGCCATTCGATTACAAACGTATGGTTTACGGCGGATTTAAGGTGTTGGTTGACCTTTGATCCGTTCAAAATTCGATGCCAAACGATGTGCAGGCCGCGGTGGCGGCGATGGATGTTGACGATACCGTCCCGGCCGCTCCGCTAAAGAAGGCTAAATTTGATCGCTCGATAATCGAGGGGCCTCTTTCGGGCGCCGTTTGGAAGATAGCGTGGCCGGCCGTTTTGACCAATCTTGTAAGCGGCCTGCAGGGCTGGGTCGATCAGATAATGGTCGGCAACCTGATCGGGTTTCAGGCAAATGCTGCAATCGGTGCAGCGTTTCAAATATTCCTTCTCGTCATCACCTTCATCGCATCGATCTTTATAGGAATGAGCGTGCTTGTCGCGAGGTTTACGGGCGCCGATGACCACGAAAAAGTAAACCGGATCGTTTATCAGGGCTTTTTGACCGCTATTTTTATTTCCCTATTCATCCTCGCACCTGTTGGATACTTTGCCTCGCCATTTTTGCTTTCACTGGTTAACGCAGCACCGGATGTTCAGGCGGAAGCCTTGTCGTTTCTGCGGATAATGTTCACCTGCAGCGTAGGTTTGCTCATTTACTTTATGGTGAGCGGAGCACTGCGTTCGGCGGGCGATGCGAAAACGCCAATGGTGCTCGGCATTATAATGACGGTACTGAATCTGCTGCTGAACATCGTGTTCATTCGCGGGCTTGGGCCAATTCCCTCGTTTGGTACGGCCGGTGCGGCTATGGGAACGTGCATAGCGTCCGGCGTTATTGGGCTTTATTCGCTTTACAAACTTCAGAGCGGAACCTGGGTGATCGCATTTCCTAAAACCGGCTATGCTCCGGACTGGAAGGTCATAAAAAAGCTTTTCCAATTCGGACTTCCCGCCGGTATCCAGGGCGTTGCGATGAACGTCGGCGGCGTTCTGATGTATTGGTTTATGGGATCGCTTGCTCAAGGTGAGGCAACACAGGCGGTCTATGCGGTTTGTTACGCTCAATTGTTCCTGCTTGTCACGTGGTCATCAAATGCACTGATGGGTGCGTCTGCGGCCGTCGCGGGCCAGAACATGGGCGCCGGGCAGCCGGACAGAGCATTTTTGGGTGTCCGTACAGCCGCCTTATTTGGAACCATCGGAGCCTTATTTGTAGGCTTGGCCTTCTTTTTTCTACCGCAGCAATTGCTTGCCATTTTTGGAATGACAGAGCCGGCCGTGGTGGAGATCGGCGTCCAACTTCTTCGTGTTTTGAGTGTTTCGGGATTTTTTATCGCGATCGCTCTGGTTTACACCGGCGGCTTGCAAGGAACCGGCGATACCAAAAGCCCGCTTTATATCTCGATCATCTCGCAGGTCATCATTCCACTCGGGATCTGCTTTTCGATCAAGACGTTCGGAAGGCTCGAACCATTAGACATCTGGCTAGCTATCCTCGCCGGCCACATAACCCGCTGTGTCCTAAGCGTCGCAAGGTTCCTGCAGGGCAAGTGGAGGACAATTACAGTAGATCTGGAGCCGACGCAAGGATAGCCCGGAGAATTGTCTTCTATTTATCAGCCTTCACCAGATGGTTGTGAGAGCGAATCCTAGCTATTTCCCTGCTGGCCATAAATCCTCGGAAGATCATTATCAACGCGAATACATGGAAGCCAAATGCAAGAAGAGAATCAAGAAGGAGCCAGACTAGACCGTCGATAATATAGAGAACCATTCCACCTATGAAAACCGCATTTATTGCTTTGTTCGCGCAATAACCGATCAACGCAAATAGAATGAAAACTATAAAGTCCATTACCAGTGCAATGATCTTGACAGCCGATAACGAATTACCTCCAGACATTCCATCAGCAAATGCATCAATGATCTGAGTTACGGCGAGACCGGCTATAAAGCTAACCTGGCCGCCAAAAGCGAAGATCGCCTAATTCACAAGCGACAAGCCGGCGATCCAATAGAACCAGTTCGCACCTGCTTTCAGCTGAGTCAGCGTTTCACTACTCGGTTCTTTTTCGCCGGTATCCGTATTGACGTTCGGATCATTGCCGCCAAAAATGCTTTCCATTTGTTATGTGTCGGAGTTCTGCTTCGCTGCTTCTAAATACCACTTGTTGGCTCATATCCTCAGCGGCATAACGACGTACCGATAATCGTAGGGCGAATCGCCAGCTATGCGGAGTTGGGTACCGGCGTTTGCGTCTTTGAATTCGAATGAAATACGAGTTGGGCTGGTTGTTTCCTTTACGCGAACCTTGTCGCCGTCATTCTCTGTCGAAGAGGCCTCGGCGTCGCCGGACTGCACCGCGGAGATAACATTTAGAAATTCCTGCAGATACTGCCAGTTAAAGCCCAGAGTTGTTTCTTCGCCTGAGCATTCGGCCGGGACGACCTCGTTCCCTTCTCCCTCTTCACTCGATTGGGCTGAGAGTTCTATCTCGCCTTCGCGGACCGTAAGCCGGATCGATCGGTTACGTTCATCAGCCATCAGAGAAACGCGGCGAACGGCCCCTTTCATTTCTTCAAGATCAAAGGTAGCCACACGGTCATTGTCCTTCGGCATCACCATCTCGTAGTTCGGAAAATTGCCGGACAACTTTCGGGTTATTAACAATAGACCGTCAAGTTCGAAATAGATATGGTTCTGGTCCTCACCGAACGAGACATCCTCGCCCGATTCGCCCGATATCTTGACCAGTTCAAGCAATGCCTTTTTCGGGATCAATGCCTCCATCTTTGCATCAGCGGACGCATCGGTCACTCGTTCAATATAGGCGAGGCGATGCCCGTCCGTTGTGACCATTCTGGCCTTTCCGTCCGCAAGGATGAACTTGGCACCGGAGAGCGTGAAGCGCGATTGCTCGTTCGTGATAGCAAACGCTGTGTGCCGGATAAAATAGTTGAATATCTCGGCCGGCAGTTTCAGCGGGGCCGATTTGAAAATAGGTATTTCAGGGAACTGCTCGCGGTTTACGCCGGCCAGCCGAAACTTGCCTCGCCCCGCGGTAACGCTGACCCATTCATTCTCTAGTTTCTTAAAGGCTGCGGTGTCGCCGTTCAATGCCCGGGCAAGATCGAAAAGCTTTCGTGCCTGAACACACATTGCTCCCGGCTTCTTTACATCAGCCTCGGCATCACATCGCACGGTAACATCCAGATCGGTTCCAACGATCCTTATCGAATTCTCACCCAGGCTCTCGATCAAAATGTTGGAAAGTACCGGGATCGTACTTTTTCGCTCAACAACACCCTGGACAAATCCCAGAACTTCTTTTAACGCAGATTGCTTAATTACAAATTCCATTGCTAGTAACTCCTGACTTGATCAGCCTTACAAATTTTCCGATTCCACTCTCGCCTTTCTTTACCTAAACTAAAACTTAAATAAGATATATCTAGCAGTAGTAATAGGGCCTGTGGATATGTGAAAAAACGTCCGAAAGCCTTATGAAATCGACGTTTTTCCGTCCACAGTGATTGTGGAAAACTTGTGGAAAAGCCTGTTTACATGCGGATAATCCCCCATTCGAAGATAATTGGCTGAATTCCACAACGTTTTCGCTATAGCCGACGGTGGAAATGTGTATTTCTTTCCGGTAAATAGCTGAAGATAAACGGCTTATCCAATTTCTTGCAGCACTCGGTCTGTGGAAATCAAATGCGGCCATATCAGTACAAACACCTTTAACTAGCTGCAAAGACTATCGATTAGCTCACTTACCATCTTGTGGAAATCCCGGCTCTCGGTCACAAGGCCTTCTATCTTCTCAAAACTGTGCATAACGGTCGTGTGATGCTTGCCGCCGAACTCGCGTCCTATCTCAGGATAGCTGTGTTTGGTAAGGCGTTTACACAAATACATTGCCACCTGCCGCGGTACCGCTATCGCCCGCGAATTGCTCTTTGATTTAAGTTCATCGACCGTCAATTTGTAGTGCGACGCAACGGTGCGTGAAATGCGCTCCATCGTGAGGCCTTCAGGACGTTCGCTGTCGATGACGTTCTTCATGGCGTCCTGGGCAAGCATTTTTGATATCGGAACGCCGCGCAGGCTTGCAATGGCGACAAGGCGGACAAGCGATCCCTCAAGTTCGCGAACATTGCTGCGGATCCTGTTTGCGATGTAGATGGCAATATCGTCCGGAAGTTCGATTCCGTCAAGGTCGGCCTTTCGCTTGAGGATCGCGACCTTTGTCTCAAGGTCAGGCGGTTCGATATCGGCTATCAATCCCCATTCAAAACGCGAATGAAGGCGTTCCTGCAGCGTCGGAATTTCGCGGGGCGGACAATCGCTTGAGATAACTATCTGTTTCTGATCGTTATGAAGTGCGTTAAATGTGTGGAAGAACTCTTCCTGGGTACGTTCCTTGCCGGCCAGAAACTGCACGTCGTCCATTAGCAGCACATCGATCGAGCGGTATTTTTCGCGAAAACTCTCGGTCGAATCGTAGCGGATAGCGTTTATCAGCTCATTCATGAACTTTTCGCTTGTCACATACGAAACACGCATATGACGGTCACGCTGCCTTATTGCGTGGCCGATCGCATGCATAAGGTGCGTTTTCCCTAGCCCGACGCCGCCGTATATAAAGAGCGGATTGTACGTTTTGCCGGGTGTATCAGCAACGCTAAGTGAGGCCGCGTGGGCGAACTGATTTGACGAGCCGACAACGAACTTGTCAAACGTGTACTTTGGATTGAGCGTATTTTCAAATACAGGTTCGGTGTCAGGCCTCTGTGCCTGGCCTGAATGGCCGGGTGTCGAACGCGCCGTCTCATTGACCGAATGGGTCGCCGGTAAAGTCCGATAATTGTAATCTTCTGCGTCGTCGCTAAAAAGATTTACCTCGGTCGCCGTCTCGTCGATCGTCCATTCGATCGTGTGGTCAGGATAGCCAAGTTCTTCAAGGGTCCTGATCAATAGATCGGTGTAATAAAGTGCGACCCAGTCTTTTGTGACCTCGCCGGCCCGAAGGTTTACGATCTTTTCGTCAGCGTTATGTTCCTCAAACTGTACCGGGCGGAACCACGAATCAACGATCTGTTTATTAAGGCTCCTTTCAACGACAGCGATCACATCGTTCCAGAGGTCGGTTCTTTTTATTGATGTTTCCACCAAAGCTCCTGAAATATGACCTGCGAATAGCTACTGAAAGGATATGCTTTTTTGCGGACCAAAGCGAGTCAGCAAAACACTCATATTTGCTGCCTTTCAGCGGGTCGATACAAATCTACCGCTAGTTTTCCACAGAGTTTTCCACAGGCATGTGGAAATACACTGAAAAACCTAAAGTAAAATATTAACTCTTTTATTTACAATGGTTTACAAGAAACCAGCTTTATTGAAACGGGTATCAGACTAACACAAGGAACTATCGAGCGCAAGGAGAATTCCACAGAAAATGAGCGGCCGACCGTTATCCGGTTAAAGGGCTTAAAGTACAATAATTTGAAGCCGGACCAGGGCTTGTTAAACTTGATATTAGGGTCCAAAAGAGCTCAAAATACGGGCAGATCTATCGAAATTTTTTTGTGAGCACGAGAAAAAGGAATTTGGTTGGTGAAGGCCTTCGGCAGGCGCTTGATGATGGTTGTCACGGGCTGGTTTACGTAAGCGAAACCGACAGTCCGATCGTTCCCGTCTTATCCGCGACACCTAATGATGTGACGATCGAAGAATTTATAAAGAATGCGGTTCGATCAGATGGCCCGGTCGAGAAAAGGCCAATTACAGCCTTTTTTGACCGACTGACATCGGAAAAGGCGTGGCAAAACGAAGACGAACGGTCCAACGCCGGACGATTTTCAATATTGAGGGCGATTGTGCTTGATCATCTCGATGGCCCAGCCACGTATCGCATTGGACGCGTTCAGGTCGACATCTTTGTTCTCGGCCGTGATGCGGAAGGCCGCATTGCAGGAATTCGTACGCGTTCGGTCGAGACATAAAGCAAAAGGAGCCGTCCTGTTACAGAACGGCCCGGATCTCGAAGTCATAACGTGCTACTTTTCCCGGATCGTACTTGCCCCGGACGAACTCTTTTCAACATTCGTTGGGGTTCCACCGTAAACGATCTTACTTGCACCGCTTGCATCGGTACGAAGTTCACCGGTCGCAAAGACGGATACGCTGCTGGCCCCGCTCGCCTCGACCTCGGCATTAAGTGCCCGCAGGTTCTCGGCATCGACCGCACTCGCTCCGCTAACTTCTACAGAGAGTTTTGCCGTTGAACCGGTGACCACCGCTTTCGTGGCACCGCTGGCACAAACACGAAGATAATCGTTATTTATATCCGCCACCGTTATCTTCGATACACCTGATGCGTCAATACTCGTTATATCCGGGGCGAATATTTTGACCTTCAAACCGTTATCGGTCGAGATGCGGCCCTCACTCTCGATATGCAGAACGCCGTCGCGAACTTCAGTCTGTATCAGGGGAAGCAGGTTGTCATCGGCCTCTACTTCGACCGCGAAATCCTTCTGGGCGGTTACTTCGACCTGGAACACGCCGCTTACATCGATGCCTTTGAAATCGCGCAGTTTGCGCGACTCGGTCGCAATATTGCCTGAGCCTTTTGTCTTTTCGTTGAATGAAAACTTAAAGAATCTATTATTGATGCGGCCGAACGAGAATGAACTGGCAATGCATACGCCAGTGATAACCGCTGCCGCAAAGATAAGAATGCCGAACTTTTTCATGTTTCTCCTCCGAAGGAACTGAACTGATGAAAAAGAACGAGAACGGACTGAACAAAGTTCAAAGAAAATTAGAATGCGAAGGGCCGCCCATTGCGGACGGCCCAGCCTAAGCCTCGATCAACAGCCGTTATTTGCGGCAATAGCTCTCGCTTCCCTTTGTGATAACGACACAGGCCTTCTCACCCTGCGGCCACTTCATTCCGGTTTCATCGGGAGTTGCGGCCTTGATGGTCTCGGCCTTGCCCTTCCGTGTGAACTCGATGACGTCGCCTTTCGCGGTGCCGTCAAATGATTCAGCCCTTTTGTCAGCTCCGGTGATCTCAACCATATACTTCTCACTCGCTTTCGTTACCTTTAGCTCGGTACCGCCGGAGCCGGGCCAGGTGCCCTCAAGCGTACTGAGTTTCGCCGATGGTGCGGCCGGTGCCTTGGGATCGACCGAAGGCGTGGTGGTTGGAGTTCCGGTCCCGGCCGGAGTCGCCGGGCTCTGATTTGTTATTGGTGTGGTAGGCGGCTTTGGGGCCTCGGTAGGCTGACAAGCGGCCAAAACGCCCGCGACGGTCGCGAACAAAACTGTCAAAATTGATCTTCTCATTGTAATTTCCGGACTAAACGGTCGCATCGCGGTCTTTCCGGCCGAACCGCAACCCAATTTCGGCCCCGCAAGATCCAAGCAGACACAGCCGGAATGCCATGCTATCGGTCCAGTCGCAGGTTTCGGTGAAAAGCCGAAACTCTGTCGCTAGAACAGACCGATCAGGCAACGCTGCGTCCGAAAGAACGCGCGGGAACCGAGAACTTGCAATTATTTTTTGGTAGTCGGAACTTTTTGCTAACCGGATGATCAGAGGCAGGATCTTTGCCGACAATGGCCGCTACTCAGCAAACGTAAAATAGGCCCAGATCGCCTGCCCGATGCCGAGTATCAACCCAAGCAATGCGCCGAACAATTCGATCTTGCGGAGGTGTTCTTTGGCTACGGACAGGACCAGCGCCTCAAGCTTCTCGACGGGATAATTGTTGATCTTGTCCCGCACGACGCCGCCAACATCAAATTCTTTGATTGCCTCGGGGAGCTTTTCTCTAATGGCCTCGATGATCGTATCGGCAAGTGATTCACTGCCGGCCTGGAGTTTTTCGCCCGAGATCGTATCCGATAAACGGCCGATCGGCGTAGATAGAAGCTTTTCGATCTGGTTATTGAGTACGGAGTTGATTATCTGCGAGGTTTCGGTCCGGGAAAGAATGCTCAAAAAGCCCTTTGAGAGCATGTTCTTGAGTTTTTCCTCTGACTCTGGATGCAGCGTCTGCATTATTGCGTCGATGCTGTGGGGCCGCAGCCGCGCAAGGGTTTCATGAAGGTAGGCTGAAATGGACGATACCATCTCCTCACCGCGAAGTAGCGAAAGGACGGCCTTTACGATCTGGTCCTTTACGCGGTCTAGCTGTTCGGGGGCGATCCGCCCGATCAGTTCAGGCAGCGGGCGGGCCAGAGCATCGTCGATGCTGGTGTTTATAAAATTGCCTGCCTCAACGGCAAAGAAATCGCCTTTGAGAGTTTCCTCAATTCGCTTTGGAAGACTCTCGTTGACAAGGTCGTCCACCTCGTCGATAAGGTTTTCGCGCGAGACAAATATTTTTTTGAAGAATGGCAGGGCCTCATAATAGGCGTGGACCTCTTTTTTTATCAACGAGCCGATCTGATTTCGCGTTCGCTCGGCCGCGGCTATCTGAGTCAGGTGATGGGCCATCGGCGTTATCTGCTCGTTGGCCTTTTCTTTTAGTAGTGCTACGGCGTCGTCAGTAAACAGGGAGGCGAGCGGCGTTTCGGCCGTTGCAATGTCATCGACGCGGCGGCCGATAAACTCGCGGACCTTTTCTTCGAGCGTTGGCGAATTTATTGCCAAGGCGATCCGTTCATCCAGAAATCCGACGATCTTTTCGAAGGCCGAATCGTCAATTACCTCAGAGACACGTTTGGAAAGGAACTCATCGACACGGCGTGTGACGAAACCGCGGATCGTCTCAAGCGATTCCTCGCTTTTGAGAACCTCTTCAATGTGGCCGGCAACTTTGAACTGGAGCGATGATATTGCGTCGAGCACCGGTTCGCGCAATGTGCCGGGAAGAGCATCGATAAGCGACGGGTATTCCCGGGCGGCAAGGTCAGCAGTATAAGATTCGACAACGCCGCGGATCTTGCGGCGAAGAAAATCTTTGCCGAGCAGTTCTTCCATTATGGTTTCCTGCGAAACCAGTTCTTCGCCTACGGCCTTTCCAATTGCGTTCGCGAGACGATCGCGATGCCGCGGGATCATTCCCTGCGGAAAAAGAGTGATGCCGAGAAGCTTGAATGGCTGCCGCGGCCGGAACAGCATTCGAACCGCGAGCCATGCCCCAAAGTATCCGTGGACCGCGGCGAAAATTATGAAGAGGCCCATCTGGACCCAGATATGTTTGAAGAAGGGGGCGAGCGAGGCCGTAATGTCGGTTATAAGATCCATTTGCTTTTCAGCGCTGTTCTATCTTATTCGTTTTCGACGGTGGTTTCTTCAATTCACCGCGGAAAAGACCAAAAAGACGAGCAAGAGTGAAAAGAAGGAATTCGGCCCGGGGATGTTAAAAGATCTGAAAGCCTTTTGACCGCAGTCTGAAATCGGAGAAATCCTTCAGCCATTCATAGTTAACACTATAGTTCTTCCACTGTTCATCCTCATCCTTGAAAAGCGTCATGTCGTCAGGCTGGTCCGTGATCGTGCCGTCAGCGTAGATGCGTTTGTTGGGTTCAAGCCGCGGTAAAAGCTTTTCACGAATCTTTTCGCCGATCACGTGTG
>CAUJFK010000286.1 GCA_963169175.1 Acidobacteriota bacterium
AAAACCGGAACGGGCGGCCAACTACCCGCATCTCGAGATCGCCGCAATCTTTTTGGCCTATTGCAGCAGTTTTTTCCTGAAGGAACACGGGCAGATCGCGTTCGTGCTGCCGCGGGCATTTATGAGCGCCGATCATCACGACAACACGAGGAGCGGCATGGCCGAGGGCCTCGCACTGACAAAGGTCTGGGACCTGGACAAGGTTTCGCCATTGTTTCGTGTTCCGACCTGCGTCCTGTTTGGCGAAAGGCCGTCGTATTGGCCGGGCCGAAAAAGCGACTATATCGAGGCGAAAAATAAAAACCTTCGCCGATACGCCAACACGGGCATTCCCGGCAGCAATTTTTCGGGTTCGCTGTCCGTTCACAACGGCAACTGGCGGCAAGCGGGCCCGCTGCTGACCGAGCGGGCAACGACGTGGTACTACGTCCGGCAAGGCGGGTCGAGCGCTTTAAGCGAAAGGCGTCTTGGGACAGAGCAGCGGATCAACCCTTACAAGGAACTTTTCAAACAAGGTGCGACAATAGTTCCGCGCTCTTTTTATTTTGTCGAGCTGAACCAGGACGAACCGCCGGATTATAATGATCGGATACTTAACATAAAGACCGCGAACGAAATATTGGCCGAGGCAAAAGCGCCGTGGAAGAATTTTAAATTTGAAGGCCGGATCGAAAGCCGCTTTCTGTTTCGCACGGCGCTGTCAAAAAGCATTCTGCCGTTTGCTATGTACAAGCCAAATCTGATCGCTATTCCCGCGACGATAAAGGTTGATGATTTCGGACTTAAGCAGATCAAACTCCATTCGGCAAAAGCCCTCCGCGAAGAAGGCTTTCTGCAGGCCGCGCGCTGGTTTACCGAAACCGAACGGTGCTGGGAAGACAATCGCACCGAAAAGAACACCTCAAATACGGCAACGCAGTATTTGAATTGGCAAAACAAAGTCACCGAGCAGAATCTGAATCAAAATTATCTTGTTCTCTATAACTCATCGGCTGTTAACGCCAACGCGACGATAGTTAGACGGGATGAGATCGATTTGGATTTTGTTGTTGATTACACGACTTATCAAATGTCAACCTCGGTATTGGACGAGGCCTTTTATCTGACGGCGGTCCTTAATTCAGCCATACCAAATGAGATGATGAAGGACTTCCAAGCGCGCGGTTTATTCGGCGCGCGTCATGTCTCGAAGAAGATTCTCGATATCTTTTATCCTCGGTTCGATCCCGAAAACGAAATTCATGTAAAGCTTGCCCGCCTGAGCGAAAAGGCACACGTCCGGGCATCCGAGTTTCTTGCCCTCGATCCGAACCGGCAAAACCTGACGCCAAGACATCTCGGCCGCCTGCGGCTGGAGATCAAGGAACACCTCACCAATGAACTTCGCGCGATCGACGCCCTTGTCA
Organism: Acidobacteriota bacterium; assembly: GCA_963169175.1. Classification (GTDB taxonomy): domain Bacteria; phylum Acidobacteriota; class Blastocatellia; order Pyrinomonadales; family Pyrinomonadaceae; genus OLB17. The sequence continues at coordinate 1,407 of CAUJFK010000286.1, forward strand.
ACAAACTGATCGGACCGGCGACGTAGCACTAAGGGCCTCAGTCTCCGCGATGCGGAGTCAGGTCAGAACCGGGAGCAGTAGCGACTGGGTTCCCCCGGCCAGGCGATGCAGGTCGGTACCGGGACTGGGTTGCCCCGCTCCGCGATGCGGAAGCCCGCACGGAGTAAGGGCATCGTCTCGGGTGAACGAACGCCCTTACTTCGTGCGGGCTTCTGTAGGAAGACATGCCCTTACTTTGTGCGGGCTTCTGCAGGAAGAAATGCCCTTACTTCGTGCGGGCCTCCGCACAAAGGTTTGACACGTGATGCAACATTGTGTTATCTATGAAACGTCTGTTGCAGACTGAGGCACGATCGGGAGAGGTTATATGGAACTTGACAGAGCTTGGGAAAAATATACGGGCGGTCCGCCGATCGCATATCATGATCGCATTCACGTGACCTTGAGCAGCAAAGGCAAGCTGCTTTTGAACCGCAATACGCATCGCCTGCTCGGCAAACCGCTGCGCGTCCTTCTCTATTTCAACCGTGCCAAAGACACGATCGGCGTCCGCCCCGCCCACGACCGCCTTGCCGAAGCCTTCCCGGTACGCGAGTTTGGCCAATGCTCCTACGTGGTTTACATCGGTTCCTTCTGCCGTCATTTCGGCATAAAGCTCACATCCACCGAACGCTTCATCCACCCCGAGATCAGCAGCGACGGCCTCCTCACCCTAAACCTGGCCGAAACCGTAACCGTCGGCGGCTGGCAAAGGAAACGTAAGAAAACGAGCGAATAGGATCAACCGATATGGTCGACGTCGGCGACCCCCAGGCGCTGTGGATTTCCACAGTGCACGACCGTGCGGATCCCGTTCGTTTCGTTGATGCCCCAATCGTGTTTTTAAGACGAACTGAGAAATAGGATAGAGATGAGTTACCGACTTCGAAGGCATGTGGGGCAGCATGAAAAGCGCGAGGACCAGACGGGTGATTTCTATTGGCGGCGTGCTAGGTGCGATTGCCGTTCTTGTCGTTTTGTCAACGCCCAACCGTCCTCGAGTTCTTGCTGTGGACGAAGTGCCGCTTGCCTTTTGGGCGTGGCGGACTGAAACGCCGAAGGACGCAGAAGTGCGAACAGTATTCACGGCGACAAACGCCAAAGTACTGTTCCTTCGTGCCGGCCAGTTCGATCTTACAGACGGCAAACTAAGCAGAATTCGCCCTGTTACCGGCAAGTTTCCAAAAGCGCCGGAGCTGCACCTAGTTTATAACGGCACCCGCCGAATCCTGAGCGAATTCGAACGGATAGAGACCAGCGGGCTCGCCGGCGAAGTGGCCGATACCTACCGCCTTGACCTCTCACGTGCCAGCAAGGAAAACGTCGGGGTCACTGGACTCCAGCTTGACCTCGACGTTCCCACACGCCTTTTGCCGCGCTATGCCGAGTTGCTCCGCCGTGTGCGCGAGCTTCTCCCTCCTGATACTGCTCTATCAGTT
>CAUJFK010000287.1 GCA_963169175.1 Acidobacteriota bacterium
TCAACGAGAAAACCGTTTTCACCATCGCTTATCGCCTCTGCGGCGCCTCCGACATTTGTTGCGACAACAGGCTTTCCAGCCGCCATATATTCGAGGATCGAGTTCGAAAAACCTTCCGAGTCCGACGAAAGCACGCAGACCGAGGAGACAGCCAAAAGCTCTGGAATGCGACTGCAGCGACCAAGAAAGATGGCACGGCCGCCTAAACCAAGTTCTTTCGCATACGACGTTATCAGACCCGTCCGCTCACCCTCCCCTGCGGCTATAAATACAGCATCAGGAAATCGTGCCGCGACCCTTTTTGCCGACCGAAAGAACATCTCGTGATTCTTTACCTTTTCGCGAAGGTTAGCGACGATAGTTACAAATTGAAAGGCCGGATCTATCGGCAGCCCTAGGCCTGCCAGCAATGATGCCCGATCGCCGCAAACACCTTGGAATGGCCCGAGGTCGATACCATTGTAAATGAGCTTGAGCTTCCCGTGCGGAACTCCAGAATCTGACAGATGGCGTCGCACACCCTCTGAATTGACGACGACGGCGGATGCACGGCCAAACGCTCGTCGTTCTACAAAATTCTGTAACCTGGTCCGCATCCCCGTCTCGCGTTTTGCCGCGATTCTGACCGACACACCCGCGATTCGGGCGCTGGCCATTCCGAAAATATTGCTGTAGAAGTCATGCGTTTGCAGAATCTCGATATTGTTTGCCCGCAACCAGCCTGAAAAATGCCATGCCTGCTTTAGAAAATTAACATCGTAAAAAGAGTTGAGTGGAAAGTCGGGAATATCTGCGAATCGCTCAATTACGTCGTCATCCAGGAGCACACCGTTTTTGTTCAGACACGCCAGCCGCACGTTATACGTGCCGTCATCTGACAGAAGTCGTGCTAGCTGCAATGCCTGCCGCTCGGAGCCACCCTGATTGAAGCTTGGGATGAGTTGTAAGATGTTCTTTTTCACGCGTCGATCAGATGGCGGGCATCAAGCATCAATGTAGCGGCGGAACCAAAGCTCCAGCATCCAAAGCTCCCACAGTGCATTTGAGTTGTCACGACGGGCTGACGAGTGCTCATTTAGTAGAATTTCAACATACTTTTGGTCAAACCAGCCGCGTTCCCGCATACGCTGCCCTGAAAGATCGTCATAGATCTGGTCGCGGAGCTGATCGTTGATCCAGCTTCCGATCGGAACACCGAAGCCCTGCTTTTCTCTATGCAGGATGTTATCGGGAACCAGTTTGGCCATGGCCTTCTTGAGTATGTACTTTGTTTGGCCTCCTTTTAGCTTCAGATGAGATGCCATTCCGGCGGCGAGTTCGATCACCTCATGATCAAGCAGCGGGACCCTCGCTTCCAGCGAATTTGCCATCGTCATTCGGTCGACCTTCGTCAGAATGTCTCCGGGCAGATACGTTTTGCTGTCTAGATATAGAAGTCGGGCGAGCGGGTCAGATCCTTGCGGCGTTTCCGCGAATCCGGCAAAGAGCATCTCCCCTGCCGACCTGCTTCCGTTCAGAGAAGCAAGCATGTCGCTCGAATAGAGCCGCCGCTTGCGGGGCAGGTTGAACGTCGAAATGCTGTCGATATATCTATCGATCGGATCCAGAGAGATGTTGTAAAGAAAGTTCTTTCCAAAGCTGCTATGCGGCAACGCCGTGCTCACTCGGCGGAGGCCTTGTCGGCGAGCAAACTCCGGGATGCGGTTATATGTGTTTCTTGCCTGGTGGATAACGTAACGGTCATACCCGGCAAACAATTCATCGCCGCCATCACCCGACAAGACGACCGTCACGTGGTCGCGGGCCATTTTTGAAAGCAGGTAGGTCGGGAGCGCAGATTGATCGGCGAATGGCTCGTCAAAATGCCACACGATCTCGCCGATGATATCAAAGAGGTCCGGCGTGACGATAAATTCGTGATGGTCGGTGCCAAAATGCCGGGCGGCGATCCGCGCATATTTCAACTCGTCAAAGCTATCCTCATGAAAGCCGATCGAAAATGTCTTGACAGGCTTTGAAGATAGCTGTGACATCATCCCCACGATGGTCGAGGAATCAACGCCGCCCGAGAGAAATGCCCCGAGCGGCACCTCTGAGATCAGCCTGATCTGGACAGCTTCACGTATCTTCTCAAATAGCAGGTCCGCCCATTCACCTTCCGGCCGCTCCTCCACCGCCGTCAGGTTCAGGTCCCAGTATCTGTGTGTCTCGACCTTGCCGCCCTGATAACGCAGAAAAAAGCCTGGGGGCAGCTTCTTCACATTGTCGATGATACAGAACTCTTCGGGGACGTAGCCGAACGATAGATAAGCGTCCAACGCCGCCGGATCGACCTTCTTTTCGAAACCGCCATGTACGAAAAGCGTCTTTAGCTCAGAACCAAAGATGAATTCACCGTCATCGGTCAAGGTATAGAATAACGGCTTTTTGCCAATGCGGTCGCGGGCGATGAATAGTGATTCCGATCGGAGGTCCCAGATCGCAAAGGAAAACATTCCACGCAGTTTATCGAGACATTTCTCGCCATATTCCTCATACGCATGAACGATCACCTCGGTGTCGGAATTTGTCTTGAAACTATGGCCGAGAGAGCTTAATTCTCTTTTTAATTCCTGAAAATTATATATCTCACCGTTAAAAACAATGGCCAGGTTCCCGTCTTCGGTAAAGATCGGCTGCTGGCCGGTTTTGATATCGATGATCGAAAGGCGCCGCATACCGAGAGCGGCCCGGCCGGCGACGACGGTCCCCTGTTCGTCCGGGCCTCGATAGATAATGCTCGCGCACATTCGATCGAGCCGCGCGGCACGCGCATCCGCCGGTTCGGCAACATCTTTTGACACAAATCCTGTGATCCCGCACATCTTAACTCTAAACTGCCTTGGGCACTGAAGATCGCCAAACCATAAATCGGCGAACCAGGCGTAAAACTCTTTCCTTATCGTCGGGATCTACCGCCCCGATCCAAAGGGCAAGAATCAGATAGGCTGTGCCGTAGATCGCGGCAAAACTTCCGAGGAATAGACAGCCGCCCACAAATTCAGAGCCTTTTGCCAAATCGGCCGCGGCCAGAACACGTTCGGCCACCGCAATAAACATTGACATCATTTGCCCCGCCGCCGCCGCGTACACTCCGATAGTTACCACGGCCGCTCCTGCCGCTGCCGCCGCGATCTTGCCTATCGGTTTTAACAAATACAGGTCCCCAAAACCAGCATCGAGCATCCTGGCCGAGATCCACGCCGCGACAAGCTTTTCGAAAACGATCGAGGCAACGACGATCGTGATCATCTCGAGCAGGCCAAAACGCCCGATCCCGTACCAAAACACGCCTATCAACACGATCACGATACCGACTCGAACCCTAAGTAGCATGTGAGCGGCCTTTGGGTACGCCCGCGTTATCGGGTCCACAACCAGGCTAAAAAGTGGCAATGCGAACAGATTTACACGAAAGATCGCCGCGCTGGCCGCATATTGGCTTGTAAACAGCGTTGTTATGAACTCGTTTGCCGTGAGCATCAGGAAAGCGAATAAAGGGAAATAAAAAAAGGCTAGCTTCTGCGTTGCCGTGACGGTCAGGCGCAGCATCTCGCCCTTCCTGTCCTCATCCTGTAGTTGGCTCATTTTTGGGATCATGACCGAACCAACCGATTCGTAGAGAAGCGTGATCAGCGGCAGTTGAAAGCAGCCGACCGAGTAGATCGCAAATTCCGCCGCTGAAAAGCTGTGGCTGACAAAGTAGTTGTGGACATCGGTTTGTCCGACATACAGCAGTACAGAAAGCCCGAACGGTACCGTATAAGCAAATTGACGACGAAAAAATGGCAGATCAACGTGTGTCCAGAATCTGGGATATCTGTTATGCAGATATGCGACCAGAAGCACCGACTGTCCCGCGAACACCACGATCGCAGCATAGATGATCGAATCGACCGTTCGGAATATCACGACCGCACCGATCATCAAGAGCGTTTTCAATGCTTGAGTACAAACAATGAACGCAGCACCGAGCCGGGCCTCCTGCTGTGCAAGAGCAGCCGTTTCAAGAAAACTGGAAAAGATCCATAGCCATATTACAACTCCGATCAGCGGGGCCAGGCGTGTCAATTCATCACTCTGAAATGTCGCACCGAGCACAGCGGGAAAAAGAAATAGCACCAGAAAGGCGGCCGCACCCATTAAAAAATTAAACGCCAAAATATTTAGAACGGCGGCGTGTTGCTTATCCGGATCGCGATTCAAGTAGTAATATGCGCTCATCGAAAAGCCGAACGGCAAAACGAGCACCGCATTTGCCGCCACAAGAAACGCCTGCCGATAAACGCCCACATTCTCCTGCGTCAGATAGCGCACGACCAAAAGCGGGAGCATTGTATTCAACGCAAAGCCGGCGACCTTTGCGAACAATATCCAAACACTCTGAGACGTAAGCGACGCCTTTTTTTGTACCGACTCTTCCATCATGGAGTGCGCCTAACGCGGATCACGTATTGGTTCCCAGGCCGCGTAACGCTCGCCTCTCAAAAACTGAAAAAAACCTGCTGCCGAGGCAACATTGGCCAGGACAAAATAAAGCGGTACCGACAACGGCCCTCCATTGATACCTGCTCGTTCCAGGACCCAGGCAGCGGCAGCCAACCCGTAGAAACATGCCTGCACTGCAAAAACAAGCAAAAAAAACGTCGAATCAAACGCAAGCAGGCCGGATGAAACAAGCGCGGCGGTCAGAAAGATCGGAACGCTGTATCGCAATACCTTGTGCGATAAAAGTTGGACCGCATAGATGCCAGCTCGAAATGGGTTCAACATTTCGCGATTTCGCCAAAGGTCAGTAAACGTTTGCGAGATGACACGAACCCGCATCTTCATTTCTTTCCCGGACTCACGGTTCGTTTCTTCTGCGCATACCGCGCCGGGCACATAGACCGTCCGCAAACCTTGTTTGTAGATCAGTGTTGCGATAAGAAAGTCCGAGCATGCCTCGGGATACATCGGCACATAGTTTGCCCGCCGCACCGCATAGATACACCCGGAAACACCGATGAGAGAGCAGGCTCGGCTCTCGCTTTCCTTCAACATGGATTCGTAGCTCCAATAGGACCGAGCCCCGGATCCGACGATGGTCCCGGCCGGGTCCGAATAGACAAGCTTGCCGGCAACACAACCTACTGATCGGTCGGCAAAGTTTGCCGTCAACTCTCGAACGGCATTGCGTTCGTATTTGGATGTTGCATCTGAAAAAACGAGGATCTCACCCGCAGCGTGTTCGACCGCCAGGTTCTGAGCGGCCGTTTTGCCGCGTCGCTGTGTTTGGCGGACAAGCTTTACCCCGCGGCCCGCAAACTCACGAACGATCGTTTCGGTCCCATCTGTTGAAGCGTCCGAGGCAACAATTATCTCCAGTTTGTCACTTGGATAACCAAGGGCAAATGTGTTCTCCAATTTTTTGCGAATGTCCCGTTCTTCGTTAAAAGCGGTGATGATAAAGCTGACAGTTGGTTCGATCTCGGCCCGTGCCACTGTACTGGAAGTCAGTCTCGCGAGGACGAACATCAGCAGCGGGTAGCCAAAATAGACGTAGAGGATAAGCCCAACGCTAGCGAAAAATACGACCTGCCCGATGAGTAAACTACTCATTTGTACGCGTTCCGTACCTCCAGGCCGGATATTGGGGCCCCGACCGCCGCATCAGCATTGTTCTCGTATGTTAGCTGATAGATCCGCCGGATCCCGATCGCGTACGCGACCGGATAATAGACATACCAGTTATAAGCGAGGGACGAGAAAAAGCTGGAAACAAAGTAGCCGGCGATGCTAGCCTGAACTCCGATCGACAGGTAATAGAGCCACGTGTAGTCGCTTTGAGCAAAAAGCCTGCGTTCCATAACATTGAGCTTCCGGATCGGACTCAAAAGAATTATCAGGTACGCCGCGAACGCCAGCCATCCGAGTTCGGATGATACCTGCGTAAATGCGTTGTGCGTCCCTAGATTGTAAACACCGACGATCTCAAAATTACCGATCCCGATACCGAGAGGATTGCGGAGCGTAACCCAAATAGAACGGATCAGCAGCTCGGTACGCTGGCTGGCCGACCCGACCGGGTCGAGTGACGGGATAAATATCGAAAGGATCCGAAGCCCATATTCGCCCGGCGCGAGCAGAATTGCCATGCCGCCCGCCACCACCGCGATGACCGTTGTCCTAAGCCGATGAAGCCTGCCAAGTTTCCAAACCAGAACGGCAGCGACCGCGATCAAGCCAAGAAAAGCTCCGCGTGACTGTGTAACAAGGCTTCCCGCCGTCATTATCGCCGCCCCGGCGAAGAAGATCAGCTTCATTACCCAATTTCGGGCAGCGGCCCCTAGCGCAACGGCTATCGGAATAAAGATGACCAGGTGGACGGACATATCGTTCGGATTGCCGAACATACCGCCAAAATCTACGCTCACCCGATAACCTTCTGTCCTGAACTCACCGTTCAAATAAAGATCGACCGCCTGAAGGCTCAGCATTATCCCAACCGCGACACCAAGCCACATCAGGCCCTTGATCCTGCGTTCGGTGCGCAAGGTGTTCACCATCACGATGAACATCAGGACGACCTTGATGAACGTATCATTGAACGTTGCCCACGCAAGCCCTGGATTCCGCGCCAAAGGGATCGTCAATAACGCCCACGCCGTAATAAAGAGTATGCACTTTACTTCTATCGGCAGTGCCGTAATACTCCCTTCTACTGTGATCTGGGACGGAAGATAGATCAGCAGCGTTGCAACGGCCACCAAAAGGGCCATCTGATTGAATCCAGCCAGTCCGGGTATTAGTTCATAGGGTCGAAAATACAGGACCAGCGTAAAAAAAAAGACTCCCGCATAGGTGAGCGAATGGCCGTGGCGCCTGATCCAGTTCTCGCGAGCGATCGGCTTCTTCACGGCTGTGGCGGCCGGGACAATAAGTCCCGAGTCGTCATTCGCCATCAAGCTCCGATCATCCAATTCCAACTGTTGATCATCGAAAATGTCCGACGGGATCTCGCTAGTCAAAGCGCTAGAAAATGTCTGGTCCGATGTACTTTGGCGCTTTGCGCGCCGACGGATCGTTGGCTGTTCATCCGTGCCGGTTCCCTCCGGCGCCGCCTTAGGGGCCCGCACCGTTGAGAAGGCGGAAGTTGATGTGCTCCTACTGTTCATCAAATGGTCTTTAATAGTGCGAATCGGATCGGATTACCGAAAACAGCACAGTACAGGCGAACAAGCTCCAAAATTTTCCAATATACGGGTAAACTCGTTGTATTGAATCTATTCTATCATTGTTGCAGAAATTGGTAATTTTGATCGAACTGCCCAAACCGCATTGGTTGGGGTGAGCAAGACCGCGTTTTGCCCTGTTCATCGTCAGTTAAATGAACGTATTAGCAATATCTCTTGCCTTTCCGCCGCTCGCATATCCGCGGTCGATCCAGGTTGCGCGTTTGCTCAGGCACACGCCCGCAGAAACGGTCCTGTTTTGTGCCGACGAGCCGGGAGCGCGTGTCGATCCATCGATCGAGCCGGATGCGGAAGAACGGCTTAAAGCGTGCATTCGCATTCCTGTTCCATCCGGGAGACGGCGTCGGTTAACTGACCGGGTCTTGCATAAATTCGCCCGCAGCGCCTGGAATCAACGCAATCTGGTGCCCGACAAATATGGCGATTGGGGTTCGCTGGTCGTTGAGAAAGCGGTAAAGTATGTCGAAGAATGTAACTTCGACCCAGAAGTGCTTGTTACATTCGCTCAGCCGTTCACCGACCACTTGATCGCCCTTGAGTTAAAGAAGCGGATCGGGCTGCCCTGGCTCGCGCACTTCAGCGATCCGTGGGCGGATAACCCGTTTACGCCATTCGATGCACGGACACGGGAACGAAACCTTGAGCTTGAAAAGATCGTCGCGGAAGAAGCAGATGCTCTTGTCTTCACATCGGTCGAAACCGTCGAGCTTTTCTTCAAGAAGTATCCGGCCAGGTTGCGAGAAAAAGCTAGCGTTTTACCGCAATGCTATGATCGGTCGCACTTTGTGCCAACAGAATCGCCGCCTTCCGGCCCAATAACGGTGCGCTATCTTGGCAATTTTTACGGCCGTCGATCACCGCAACCGCTGATCGCTGGTCTGACCGAGCTTTATCGGACAGATCCCGCGAGTATTGAGAAGGTGCGGTTCGAACTGATCGGCCCCGGCGATGCAG
>CAUJFK010000288.1 GCA_963169175.1 Acidobacteriota bacterium
CGCACGTCAGTAAGGCATGATAGGCAATGCTCCTATGACGTCCTTGCTCATGAGGCTGTGTCAAATCCTTCTTAAACTGCGGAGCAGTGGCTGAATGCAGCTACGGGTGGAGCAAAGCGGAACCCGTGGCCCGGATGAAAACGAGACTCTAAGCCTGCCGCTGCTCCGCAGCTTTTTAGGGTTTTGACACAGCCCCTCACGTGCGGGCTTCTGCATTTTCGGGGGCAGACCTACTTCAGATCCTGGAGCGAGGCACCAAAGTTGATATGATACGGTTGCCCGCCGATGGTCAGTGCCGGAACGGACTTGACGCCTGCACCTTCGGCTTCGGCGATCCGGCCCTTTTGCTCGCCGAGATGAACTACCTCGACATCGAAACGCTGCGGGTCAATAGCGTCCGCGACCATCTGCTCGGCATCGACACACACGGGGCATCCCGCGTGATAAAAAACGGCTTTTGTCTTCATTTGTTATTACCTTCCTTTTTAAGCTAATGTTTGAGTCTGTAGGCAGACCCTGACCTCGGAATCTATCAAATAGACAATGCCGGCGTAAGTAAGCACTTTCCGGTCAGATACTTACTTTCTGGTCTAAATTGATGCAGGCAAAGCAGAAAAAAGTTTTATCCCAGCCGCCCGTAAAACGCATGGTCGAGAATATCGTCCGCTGCAAATGGTCGCTTTCGGTAATCGGGCTGGTGCGTTCGGGCGTGAACCGGCCCGGAGCGATGGAGCGAAGCGTCGAAGGCCTGACAACCAAGGTCCTGAACGAACGGCTGCGAAAATTGGTCAACTTTGGCATTCTCTCAAAAACCATATTTCCTGAAACACCGCCGCGCGTTGAATACTCGTTCACGGCGTTCGGCCTCAAATTCGTAAGATTGCTTGATGCGATCGAGAAACTAGAATCGGAGATCAACGCCGGCACGAATGCCTAATCTTTGAAGGCCAGTCATCGCCATCAGCAAAATAGAAACGCACCAATAATTCCGAGTATGTTCCGTACAATTCTCAAGGTCTATTACGTCCTTACTGTTCCAATAGCGATTTTCTTCATCCTCAACTCGAGTTCGATCTGTCCTGAGTATAGGATCAGCATTTTCTCAAAATTTAGGCTCGGACTAAAGATGTTTTTGAATAAGTTCCGCATCCCCACAGGGACATCTTATAAAGGTCATCTTGCCATGGCCCTAAAAATACTTGAGACCCCGCCCGACGTTGACGGCGTCGTACTGGAATGCGGAACCTGGCAGGGCGGCAGCTCCGCAAACCTGTCCTTGATCTGTAAACTAACGAACCGCAAATTACTCATTTACGATTCTTTTCAAGGCTTGCCCGAGACCCAATCCGTCGACCGGCAAAAATACGAGACGGGCGAATATTGCGGTTCCCTCGTGACCGTGAAGAAGAATATAGAGCGGTATGGCGCGATCGAATGCTGTGAGTTCATCGAAGGGTGGTTTGATCAAACCCTACCCCATTTAGATTCGCCGGTGCTTCTGGCTTTCCTCGATGTTGATCTCGAGCTTAGCCTTGAGACCTGTGTGCGGTACATTTGGCCGCATCTCGTTGACAAAGGTTTCATCTTCATCGACGAATACGTCGATCTTGATTTCTGTTCGTTGTTCTGGTCAGAGACATACTGGAAAAAGTATTTCGACCGCGTGCCCCCAAGGCTGATCGGTTCTGGCGTCGGGCTTCCATTAGGCGAATACTACATTGGTCCGTGACCGGAAAACAACGAACATCCACTCCATCACCCGAACGCAGGAGCGTATACGCGAAAGGATTTTTCGGGCAGTTGGATACATTTCCCCGAACCCATGGCCCTTGCGGAGGGATCGAGTGGCGAAAAGCCCGAAGCGCCAATGAGTGGAATGGAGAAAACAAGGGGCACACAACTGGCCTAGCTGCTGAATACCGTTGTCAGCTTTGAAACATCCGCACGCTTAAGAGTAAGCGTTGCCTGATGATTGCGTTTCATGAGGTTTACTGCCATGCTCCAGCAAAATCTGAAACCGTACCCGGAGCCTTGCGTGTTTAATTTCGTTGTTTTTCAGCGCCCACTCCTGATATTATTGTCCTGTTCGTTTGGGTTATCCCTGTGGGCCAATGCCGCTGAGTCAACCTTTTTTGTCGATTCTGACGACCCCAGATTTGTCGGTTTCAGTTTGGGGAACGTCCAGACCGCGAACGGTCCCCATTTGTTTTGCCCTTTCGGAAGTTCAGGTATTTACGTGGACGAAAGTACGCACATACTCAGGGGCAGTTCATCAACAAGCTGCTTTACCGCAATTCCGGGTGGCGACAATTGCGCCATAACGGCCACGATGTCGGGTCCCAATGTTTCCGTGAGCGGTGGAGGATCTGGGTCGGGCGGGCAAAACCCAGATGTAATCCTTACTTCGTCCGCCTATTTGCCCAACTCGCAATATTGTATTAACGCGTCGCACTCGAGTCCGGATGGCGCCTGTGCATCGAGCGCCTGCTTAATGACACCGCCTGAGCGAGTAAGCAGTATTACGTACGAAACATTGCAAACGGACGACCTGACCATCGACCTAAATCCGAACGCAGGGGGCGGATTCCGGCTATTTCCTGATGACAAGGTGCCCGATGACCCGCTCGACCGCAGAAAGATCCGCGTTAAGGCTCAGTTCAACGAAACTAAAGCAGGCGTGAGGATTTATTTCCGCAGCTTCGATCCAGACGACCCTTCCACCAACGCGGTTCCGGTGGACGCAAACGACGCTTCCGGCAACACAGGAAACGACAACAACGGAACCGTCGACGCTAGCCCGGCCTCGCGTTCCGGGCTGTTGTCGATACCTGTCGCGAACCCGGCAAATCCTTACGACTGCCAGATCTTTACCAGCGGTTCGGTCACTGGCCTCTCATGCCTTACGGATTCGACTGGACTTGCCACAGTGAATTTTACAACCACAATGCAGCCCGGTGACAATTTCACCGTCGCTGCCAGTCCGAATCAGGCATACCTCGTCGGCCTGACACCGGCAACCGACGGATTAAACCTTAAAGATACCGGCAACATCCAAACCCCTGTGACCACAACTGCAAACAATAATTGTGCGAGCTCATCAGTCGTGGCCTGTCGAGCCGATATGCTAACCGTTTGGCGAAGACTTCACATTGAAGTAGATTCTATGGATACTGTGGGCGATGGGAATAGGGTTGCTGGAAATATCGTTGCGTACGGACAAGCGCAAGATTCTGGGTGTAATCCACCGCCACCGAATCCGATACCGATTCCGACACCTAGTCCGCAACCAACGCCATGCTACCCCACCATCGCGGGGTTCAATGTTTCTACGGACAATGGTGAGCCGCTCGACGTTTCGCGATTCCAGAACGGTCGAATTTTGATTGGCAAGCGAACATTCGGGGTCCTAGACAACTCCGGCACTTCCGTATATCTCCGTGGCGTGCCTCCGCTTGCCGGCAAGATAAAAATTCCGTCGGATTTTATTCTATTTGATGATGACGATTACAACGCGAACGATGCTTTAGTTGACGGCGACGATAACGAGACGATTGATAGACTGCCAGAAAGCTTCGCTCATGTTACTTCTAACGAGGGAACCGATGGTGATGGTAATCCACTTAATGTTTTTGCGAAAGCGTATATCCGCCCCGAATACGATTGGGCGGAATCGGCAAACTACAATCAGTCGAACTTAGCGATCCCGCTGAATGTTTCAGAATCGACGGTGCCAAATTTAATCTCGCTCAACAGAAATACAGCAGAATTCGAGCGAAACGAGTTTTGGATCAGCTACATATTGGTCGCTTATCAGGGTGATATTGGCAAGGACGCAGATGGTGAAGACCAAGCGGGCTCTGGAATTTCTCCCGCGGTTCCAACGACATATCTTTGCGATTGCTATCGGGCCACGACCTGTACAGGAACGTCCTGCACAAGTTTGCCGATCGGCGGGCAAGGAGCCCTTGTTTACCAAGAGGTGATGCAGGACTCAAAAAGAACGTTCCTTCAGCGTGCCAACCTCTCCATCAAATTAATCGGTACTACGGTCCCCCACGAAATCGGCCATCAATTCGGTCTAATGGGGGATAACCGTGATCCCATAACGCATGTACCCAATCGTTTGAGTGCAACCTACAAAATTATGGATTATCCGAATCGTCCCACTCAATCGGATGAATTCGAATTTCATCCCGAACACCTGAACCTTCTAAGGAGAAGAGTTAGAAGCCCTGGACAATAGGTGACTAAAATTATGACTAGCAGAACCCTTGCCTCGTTGCGGTTTATGTATAAACTTTTGATCTCACTCTCCCTTGCAATTAATATTTATGGACAAGGTATCTCAAATTTCCAGAAGGATGAGCCAAAGTTCAGAATCAGTGTCGAGAAGGAGGTCTTTGTCGTTGGCGAACCGATTCTTATCAAAATGACCGTGAGGCGCGCAGGTACGATCAAGAAACCGAGTTTTACAGACGACCTGCAGGTTAAAATTGTATCCGACGGCCTGGGTGAATATGAAGGAGCGTTGTATCCGACAATGGAACCGTCGATCAGACTGCCGGTGACACCGCGACTCAATACCGGAGAGATGAGTGCATACGAACGCACAGCAATCATGCCAAACATCGAGGCACTATTCAATACGCCAAACGTCTACGAAATTCGATTTCATTTGACCGGCGAAGTACGACTCAACTCAAACAAGATCAGAATCAAAATTGTCGAACCCTCTGGGGACGACCGCAAAGCCTTTGATTCGTTGAGAAAATACCTTGATCCGATATCGTATGATTGGATATGTTCCGGAAAAGATTGTATTTCGCAACTGGAACAATTTGTCGACAAGTTCAGTGGCACTGTCTACGGATTACACGCGAAGTATCAGTTGGCCAATATCTACACAATTCAGGGTAAATTCGAGAAGGCTCGACAACTGTTTGACACCCTCAAGGTAAGCTCGGTTACATACTACGCCGACGTAGCGACACAGCGACTTCGCGAAATTGACACCTCCGTTAAAAACCCCCGGAAATCAGAGCCGCCACCGAATCCGTAGATTGATTGCACTCAACGTGGAAACTGAATCTGTCACAGCATATCTGGGCCTTGGGTCGAATCTCGGTGACCGGGCGGGGAATCTCCTGCTTGGTGTACGCGGGTTGATGGAGGCGAGCTTTCAGGTCATCAAGCTTTCGGCTATTTATGAGACGGAACCGGTGGGCCTGGATTACGATGCGCCTTCGTTCCTGAATATGGTGGCCGAGGTGCGGGCTACGGGCATAACCCCGACGCAGATGCTGGCGCGGATGCTGCGGATAGAATATCTGCTCGGCCGCACCGACAAATCCCAAAACAAGCCCCGCACCATCGACCTCGACCTCCTTTTCTATGAGCAGCAAGTGATGGACACGCCATTTCTGACCGTCCCGCATCCGCGGATACACCTTCGCCGATTTGTGCTTGTGCCGATGAATGAGATCTGCCCGACATTGAATCATCCGCTTCTTCACAAGACCATCGGCCACCTCCTGGCCGAATGCCCCGATGATTCACGCGTCGCCCGCTGGTACCCGTCCGCCCGCGAAGGCCTGCAGATGCCGGCTGAAGATTGACGTGGGTTGGGTCCAAAGCCAGGACCCTAACCACAAAATCCACAAAACAAAGAACCGAAAAACACGAATTAGGATCAACTCCGCGGAAATTCCACTCAGATGTGGGAGCATGATACGGCCTAGACTTAAACGCCGTAAAGGGCTAGACTTGTCACAAAAATTCTATGGCGTATCTGAAACCCGATCAACCCGAAAAGGTCTATGTCCCGGCCCTGAGGCCAGCGAAGGAACGCGGCGAGAAACTTGCCTGCCTGACCGCCTACGATTACCCGACAGCACGGATCGTTGACGAAGCCGGCGTCGATATCATTCTGGTCGGCGACAGCATGGGAAATGTGATCCACGGCTATGGGAACACGATCCCTGTCTCGCTTGATGAGATCCTCTCCGCTACAAAGGCCGTCAAACGCGGTGCTAACCGGGCGTTGATCGTTTCGGATATGCCGTACGGCTCGTTCCATACGGGTGACAACAAGGCTGTCAGCAATGCTCTTAAATTGCTCAAATACGGGGGGGCCGAGGCCGTAAAGCTCGAGGGCGGCCGCAATCGCGTGGGGCTGGTGAAGCGGCTGGTCGATGAAGAGATACCGGTCATGGCCCACATAGGGCTAACGCCGCAGTCAGTGCACAAACTCGGCGGCTACCGCGTGCAAGGCAAGACGACGGACGACGCTCAGCGGCTTATCGAAGACGCCAAATTGCTTGAAGAGGCCGGCGCATTCGCGATCGTGCTTGAACTTGTTCCCCGCGAGATAGCCGAGATTATAACCCGAGAGGTAAAGATCTCGACGGTCGGTATAGGCGCCGGGCCATCGTGCGATATTCAGGTACTTGTCTTGCACGACCTTATCGGCTTTACGTTTGGCCGCCAGCCGCGATTTGTCCGGCAATACGCCAATGTCAGTCAGGTTATCACTGACGCGATCTCCGAGTGGATGGACGACGTCCGCAGCGGCGAGTATCCAAACGAATCGGAATCGTACGGTATGCCTGAAAAGGTAAAGCTGGATGAGCTGATCTCAACATCTGCCCGCTGATCCGATGGAAATAATCAACCGCAAACAGCGAATGGCCTCGATCGCACGCAAACTGCGGCGTGAAAGCAAGACCGTCGGCTTTGTCCCGACAATGGGTGCGCTTCACGGCGGCCACGTCGCCCTTGTAAAAGAGGCACGACGCATGTCGGACATTGTTATTGCCTCGATCTTTGTCAACCCGGCCCAGTTTGGCGCGAATGAGGATTTTGAGCTCTATCCGCGTGATCTGACAGCCGATGCCGCAATGCTTGCCGAATACGAGGTCGATTACGTTTTTGCTCCAGACACCGAGGAGATATACGGCCCCGACTTCTCTACGCATGTCTATGTCGAGGGCTTGTCCGAAACGCTTGAGGGAGCGTCCAGGCCGGGCCATTTTCGCGGTGTAGCGACGGTGGTCACGATCCTGCTCAACACGGTCCGGCCGGATCTTGCCTTTTTTGGCAGCAAGGACGCCCAGCAGGTTGGTATCGTAAAACGCCTTGTGCAGGACCTGGGCTTTGAGACAGAGGTTGTTGTCGTACCGACGGTGCGCGAAGAATCGGGGCTCGCGATGTCCTCGCGAAACGCCTATCTGACCGAAGAAGAACGGGAAAAGGCTTCGGTTATCTATCTCGCACTTCGGGATGCAAAAATCGCCTTTAAGGAAGGCCAACGAAATGCCGCAAAGATAGCTCAGATCGTTGAAGACAAGATCGCAGCGGAGCCGCTGGCACGGATCGATTACGTAGCCGTTGTCAGCAACGATAACCTGGAACCTATTGATAAGATTGATGATAAGGAAGTTTTGGTAGCTGTTGCGGTCAGATTTGGGAAGGTCAGGCTCATCGATAACGTGATCCTTAACAGAAAGCAGTAGTTCGGCACCAAACTTGCATCTAATTGGGTAGAAGAGCTAAGCAGCACTTCGCAAAATTATGAATATCCTAAAGATGTTCGCCATGGTGTTCGGCCTTTCAGCTGTTTTGGCAATTTCAGCCGCGGCCCAGGCTTCCATTCCGAAACTCGACGGCGGAACGATCGACGTTCAGGCCCAAAAGGGCAAGGTCATTGTCCTGGCGATTGGCGCAAGCTGGCTGCCCCTGTCGGCGAAGCAGGCTGAGTATGTGAGCGCGCTTGCAAGGAAATATGCCGGCAGGAACGTCGTATTCTATTATGTTGTCACCGATTCGACGAATGCGAAGTCAAAGAACTTTGCATCGGACGAATCCGTCCGCAAGTTTGCCGCCGCCAACAAGATCGGCATCCCGATCCTTCGTGACTCGGACGGCGCGGTTGTGCTGAAAGCCTTTAGTATCGATCAAGTTCCGTCGTTTGTCATCATTGACAAGGCGGGAGCACAATCGGGCGAGGCCTTTGGTGGTATCGACCCCAAATTTGACGTTACAGTGCCGATCTCGAAAAAGATCGATTCAATTCTCTAACAGAATACAGAAACCGCAGGAAGTGGGCTGCTTTTCGCCGAGCAGCCTCTTTTTTTTTCGTGGTATTCGTTCTTCATTTCGTGAGTCTCGTGGTAATGATCGAAATCCCCACCACGAAATTCACGAATCAAAAACACGAATCAAGAAGTTATTCCAGTTAGTGATCATCACGCGAGGACTTTGGCATTTGGGGCGTTCGCCAAATTCTTGACTAGCCGGTAGACAAGGCTGATCGGCAAGCCTACGACATTCCAATAATCACCTTCTATCCCCTCGATAAAAAGGGCGGCTTGAGCCTGGACGGCATAGGCCCCGGCCTTGTCCAGCGGATCGCCGTTCTCCGCAAGAAAGTCGATCTCGGCCCGCGACATCGGCGCAAATTTCACTCGTGTACTCTGCAGTCCATATTCACACCGGCCGTTTTTCGCAACGGCGACGCCGGTCAAAACCTCGTGCCAGCGGCCGGAAAGCAGACCGATCATGCGCTTCGCGCCGTCAACGTCAACCGGCTTGCCCACGATCTGGCCGTCAACCACAACGGTCGTGTCCGCACCAAGCACGATCTGCCCGGCATGGCGTTCGGCAACGGCCTGGGCCTTTGTCCGGGCAAGGCGTTGAACATAAATATCAGCCTGTTCGCCTGGAAGCTCCGTCTCATCAATATCTGGAACGTCCTTTATAAATTGCCAGCCGACGGATTTCATGATCTCCGCCCGTCTAGGGCTGCCTGACGCAAGAATCAGCCGTGGAAGTTCGACCTTTGAAAGTTCGCTGTTTAGCATTTAAGTGTTTCTCGATTAAGATAATAGAATATCGGCGGCGAATGACAAATGCAGGGAATCCTCGAATCATTTTCGTTAGTTCTAAAACACATTGATCCAGAAGGCCAGGCGGTCGAAGCGGTCGTATTCGCCGCATGGAAACAATGTGTTTCCGGGATCCTTGCCGAGAATATCGTACCGGTCCAATTGCAGGGCGATCGGCTCATCGCCGCTGTTTCCACTGAGACGTGGCGGCGTAACGTGGCTGATCTGGGGCCGGAACTTGCTGCGAAGATCAACAGAACGCTGGGTTCGGCACTGGTCAGTTACATCGAATTTCGGGTTGACGCGGAAGCAGTTGCCGAACATCGGCGG
The DNA here is from genome assembly GCA_963169175.1 of Acidobacteriota bacterium. GTDB lineage: Bacteria > Acidobacteriota > Blastocatellia > Pyrinomonadales > Pyrinomonadaceae > OLB17. Next base: position 9,213 of record CAUJFK010000288.1, read on the forward strand.
CAGCGTCAGCCGATTAGCGGGATCTCGGCCAACCAGGACTCGATCGGGGAACAACTCGCACCGGGCCTTTTGGCCTCTGCTGAGACGATCGCCGATGAAGGGCTCCGATTGCAATTTGTTGCCGCGGCGGCCGCCAATCTTGCATGGTCAGATGCAAAACTTTCGGGTGGCCCGGAGACCTGATCGAATTCGCCCCGCTCATAGGGGTGCAGATAAATTCATGGATGTCAGAAAGGTAGCAAAACTTGCCCATCTCGAAATTACCGATGATGAGGTAGCACTTTATACTCCGCAGATGGCGGAGATCGTTAAGTACGTCGAGCAGCTGAATGAGCTTGAAACGGTGGACTTTGAGCCGATGCTCGGCGGGCTGACGGATGAAGGAGCGGCGACTGAAACAGACCGCGCCGACGTTGTGCGGCCATCATTTTCACAGGAAGAAGCGTTGAGTGAAGCTCCGGCCGCCGTGGCAGGGCATTTCCAGGTCCCGAAGGTTTTGTAGAGCTTTAGCGCGGTGACACGGAGGCAGAATTTCTTGAAAGGTCTAAGCCGCAGTGCGATAATACTTGTTTTCTTGATTTTTGGCGCAGCGTCACTCTGGCTGCAAATCTCATGCGGTATCCCGAATCTTGACCCGCCGGAGTGTTCTGCATCGCGAACCGTTGTAAGAGAATTTTACTCGTTCCATTTTGGCAATGAGATGAGATTTTCAGGCGATGGGTTGAAACTGCGCGAACGCTTCCTGACGCCCGCTCTGATCGAAAGTGTGGGAGCGACAGCCGAAGGCACCGATCCATTTACGACCGGTGACACCGATCTTCCAAAGGCCTTTCGTGTCGGCACTTGCCATGTCGTTTCACCGGATCGGACACGCTTTGACGTCCTGCTCTTCTGGAAAGACGACACCCGAAGCGAGCAGCGGACAATAAAGGTCGAGGTCGCCAAGATAGATGGCAAATGGCTGGTCGATAAGATCGACCGATGACCCGTAGTCAGAACCGGAAGCGATATCGACGTGCCCCTTAAACGCCTGAAAAGAGGTCCGAAGGCTTTCCGTTCTGAGCACGCAGACTTATTACGATGATCAAAACATCAATCGAAAAAACTCTCGACAACGCCGAACGGCTGAACGGCGAACTGAACTCATTTCTTTCCATTGAGCGTGAGCATGCCGTGCGGCAGGCAGAGGCCATCGATGCCGCCGGAGATGATCTTCCGCTAAAGGGCTATGCGATCGCGGTCAAGGACAACATCTGCACAAAAGGAATGCGAACCTCGTGCGGGTCAAGGATACTCGACAAGTACAAGGCCCATTACGACGCGACGGCGATCGAACGGCTGAACGCCGCGGGTGCAGTACTGATCGGCAAAACGAATATGGATGAGTTCGCGATGGGTTCATCCAATGAAAGCTCTGCATTCGGCCCGGCAAAGAATCCCTGGGATATCTCACGTGTTCCGGGCGGAAGTTCCGGCGGTTCGGCGGTGGCCGTAGCTTCCGGCGTGGTGCGGGCGGCGTTGGGTTCAGAAACCGGCGGTTCGGTCCGCCAGCCTGCGTCACTGTGCGGTATTTTTGGGCTCAAACCTACCTACGGACGCATATCGCGATACGGGCTTGTCGCTTTTGCTTCATCGCTTGACAACATCGGCATCTTTGGACGTGAGGCGGAGGATATCGCAAAGGTCCTTGGCGTTATTGCCGGCCGCGATGGCTTCGACTCGACATCGGCGGACGTTCCGGTACCCAACTATTCTGCCGAACTCGGCGGCGAGATAGCTGGTAAACGGATCGGTGTTCCGCGTGCTCTGTTCGGCGAAGGTTTGGATGCAGAGGTCCGCGAAAAGGTCGAAGGTGTGATCGAGAATTATCGCAGACTGGGTGCCGAGATCGTCGATGTCGAACTACCGAACGCAAAATACTGCATCGCTGTTTATTACATCATCGCGACCGCCGAGGCATCATCCAACCTCGCCCGTTACGACGGCGTTCGATACGGGTTCAGGGCCGAAAATGCAGGCGGACTTCGACAGATGTACTTCCAAACGCGAGAAGAAGGCTTTGGTGCCGAGGTGAAGCGGCGGATCATGCTGGGCACTTATGTTCTCTCAAGCGGTTATTACGACGCGTACTATGCAAAGGCGCAGAAAGTCCGGGCAATGGTCAAACGAGATTACCAGGCCGCCTTCACCGCGTGCGACGCCATACTTACACCAACGTCGCCGTCGGTCGCATTCAAACTTGGTGAAAAATCTGACGATCCGCTTGCAATGTACCTGAACGACGTATATACCGTCTCGGCAAACCTTGCCGGGGTCCCGGCGATCAGCGTACCCTGCGGGCTATCGACTGAGGAACTGCCAATCGGCTTTCAGCTCGTTGGAAATTTCTGGTCCGAATCCGTATTGCTGAACTTGGCTGCTGCCTATAGCGGCCAGTTCCCGATCGATGCGAAACCGCGGATCTATGCGGATTGACGCCTGAACCTCTTGAATCTTCGGCGGGAGTGGGCAAGTCGGCTTTGACGGTATGCGATGTGAGGGCTACTCATAATTGGTTATTGAATTGGCAGTTCGTCGTATTCAAGATCGCCCGGCACGATCTGTATCTGATCATTCGGGAGAACATTCGACCAGCGGCCCGGATCTTCAAGCAAGCGTGTTGCCTCATCCGCCGGGATCGGGCGTGAAAACAGAAAGCCCTGCCCGTACTCGCATCCGAGGACCCGAAGCTGGTGGAACTGATGGATGCTCTCGATACCCTCAGCGATAACGCTTAAACGAAGAGCTTTTGCCAGTGCAAGGATCGTCCGCACGATCTCGCCGTTTTCCGATCCGCCTTCCATTGTGCTGACGAAGGAACGATCGACCTTAAGGGTGTCGATAGGAAAACGGTGCAAATAGCTTAAATTTGAGTATCCCGTCCCAAAATCATCAATGCTTAGCTGAATGCCCAACCGCTGGATCTTTTTCAGCACCTCGATGACTGCTTCGGCATTGCCCATCACCGCACTTTCAGTGATCTCCAGCTTGAGACATCCGGGATCGATCCCTGTCTCTTCTACGATCATGCGCAGATTATCGACGAGATCTGGCTGGCCTAGATGACTGGCCGAAAGATTTACGCTCATCATCAGCGAGCGAGGGGCGATGCGGGCCCGCTTCCACCTGGTCAATTGCTCGCACGCTGTCTTCAAGATTTGTAGGGTCATCGGGATGATCAACCCGGTCGATTCGGCGGTCTCGATAAATTCGCCTGGTGTCACCAAACCTCGGCTCGGGTGGTTCCATCGAAGAAGGGCCTCAAAACCGATAAGCGTGGCATCGCCAATGTTTACGATCGGCTGGTAGAAAAGCTCAAACTCATTGCGTTCGACAGCCAATCGAAGGTCGGTTTCCAACTCAAGTAGAGAAACCGCTCTGGCGTGCATGATCTGGTCAAAAACAATACTGGACTTGCCCGATTCTTTTGCATTGTACATCGCGATATCAGCATCGCGAAGAATCTCTTCAGCGTCGCGGTAGCGATCATCGCTGACCGCGATCCCAAGGCTTGCACTCGCAAATACCTGGCGGCCGAGCAATTCGTACGGCTGTGCAACCTGTGCATTTATCCAATTTGCCAACGCGATAGCATCACCTACCACGCTGATCCTGGGCATTACAACGGCAAATTCGTCACCGCCAAAACGGCCAACCTTACAATCCGTCCCGGAAGACTTGAGCCGATTCGCAACCGTCCGGATCAGTTCGTCGCCGATGCTGTAGCCAAGACTGTCATTTATCGTTTTGAACCGGTTCAGATCGAGGAAGAGGACAGCAAAATCCTGTTTGGACTGTTTTCGCTTCTGGAGCAGTTCGTTGATGGAATCAACCACAAAGTTTCGGTTTGGCAGCCCGGTCAACGAGTCGTGGTAAACGGTATGGTGAAGCTTTTCATGGCTTTCCCTGAGAGCATTCGAGCTTACTTCAAGCTGCTGAATATAATGTTCAAGCTCGCCAATGTGCTGCTCAGCCTGTTCCGCCCGGTCGCTTTCCGCCTTCTCGGCCTTAAGGGACGAATCGCGTACAGCATCGGAATATCGCTTATAGGTTATGTAAACGACCGCAAAAAACAGGGCGACGGACGCAAAAAGTACAACATCCGCCTGATCGAACGCTCTTGTAAGGACACCGCTAAGCAACGCACTGCTGAGGTAAATGACCATTGCCCCAAAACAATGATCATTCCATGCCTGGAGTAATTTCTGGCCGGTCCGAATGGAGATATACGCCGAAACAAGCACGGAGTGAGAAAAAAATTGCGAAAGGCCCATCACAACCATCATGATCGCGAGTTGTGAAAGGGCAGCCGGCGGGCCGGAGCCTTGATAGGCAAAAAGGGCCTGCAGCGCCACAGCCGAGACAAAGACCGAGACAGCGGCGACCGAAGTGTTGGCAACGATGGTCTGAAACCGCATCGGTGCCCCATTTCGGCGAAGCACGAACGACGAGAATGCGGCCTCACATGCTCCCACCAAAACGGCGACCGGCCCGCCAAAGGTCAGCAAGGCAAAGAAGACCATCGCGTCCGAGGCCGTCAAATGTATGTTTGTCCGCGGGAGTTGCAGGCGGAGCGATGATCCAAAGAACACGGTCACGCCGGAAAGCAACAGCATTCCCACACTGGCATCCTGGACCGGAAATGCATAGACCGCCCACCCAAGACACAGTACCGCCGCTGACGCCAGCAGGGCGATGTACAGGTTCATTAGCAGGCTGTTGTTTTGGTTCGGGACCATTGGGAAAAGGATTTTGCGATCAAATACGCGGGCTGTGGGAACTAGCAGCAGGAAGGCGTTATTTGCCTCTCACAATTATACTTTAAACTAGTCAGGAACTTCCACAAGTATTTTCTTTGAACTCATTATAATACGCGGCTGCCTGGTCGGGCAGCCGCGTATTCCTTGTCGCAAGGGTTGTCCCCTACTTCATTCGGGCTGTCTGGTCGCCCATCGCAAGGACGAAATTCGAACGCGTGCTGTCGCTTATCAGAAGTCCGTCGCTGATCAGCATGCCGTCGCTGATCAAGAGCCCGTCGGCGAGAGGCGAACTATCAGCCATCAT
>CAUJFK010000289.1 GCA_963169175.1 Acidobacteriota bacterium
ATTCTGGGAGCCCAGGCGCAGGAAAAATACGGTACAACACTGCCTGAATCGACCATTGAATCGATCAAGCGCAACAAAGTTGCCCTGAAGGGCCCGCAGATGACGCCGATAGGAAAGGGGTTTACGTCCGTGAACGTTGGCCTGCGAAAAGCGCTCGACCTTTATGCAAATGTCCGCCCGATCAAGGCCCTGCCAAACGTGCCGTGTCGCTATCCGGGCCTCGATCTGGTGGTGGTCCGCGAGAACACTGAGGACCTGTATGCCGGCCTTGAACACATTGTGGTGCCGGGCGTGGTCGAGAGTATTAAGATCATTACCGAGAAGGCGTCGACGCGGATCGCACGCTATGCGTTCGAATTTGCACGATCGAACGGACGGAAGAAAGTTACCGCCGTACACAAGGCGAACATTATGAAGCTGTCGGACGGGCTTTTCCTGGAGTGCTTTTATAATGTCGCGAAGGATTATCCGGACATTGAATCTGACGACAAGATAATCGATAACTGCTGTATGCAGCTAGTGATGCGGCCGGAACAGTTCGATGTTCTCGTGCTCGAAAATCTATACGGCGATATTGTTTCCGATCTTTGCGCCGGCCTGATCGGCGGCCTCGGACTTGCACCGGGTGCCAACATCGGCGAGCAGGGAGCTGTTTTTGAGGCCGTTCACGGCTCTGCGCCGGATATTGCGGGCCAGGGGATCGCAAACCCGACAGCGGTGCTCATGTCGGGATTGATGATGCTTCGCCACCTCGAAGAAAACGATGCGGCTGATCGGGCTGAACAGGCAATGCTCGCGGTTTTTGCCGAAGGCAAGGTCCTCACGAAAGATCTCGGCGGTACTGCCAGGACAAACGAATTTGCCCGGGCAATAGTCGAAAAAATGGAACAATCGAAAGCTGCGGCTTAAGAAAGGGCGCTGTTTCGGAGTTGCTGATCTTAGGTTGCAACCGGAAGGGCGCCGGATCGTTCTAACAGTATGCGGCCGCCGATCTTTGGGCGGTTGAGAAAAAGGGGGATCAAATGAGAACAGCAGCACTAATAATTTTCGCAATGGCCGTACTGAACATCGTCGTTCCGGCACAAGCTTGTCAAACGCTTGAGATTCGGTTTGGCCAACAAAAAACGACAAAAACGGGCGGGGTGACCGTTAAGTTTCTCGAGCTGATCGAAGATTCGCGTTGCCCTGTTGACGTAAACTGCGTTTGGGCCGGCGTAGCACGAATAAAAGCGGCCATCACCCGCGGCGGAAAAACCTCAGAGGTCGAACTGAACACGATGGACAAGAAGTCCGCCGATTTTCAAGGCTACACAGTGACGCTCACAGACCTCCAACCGCGACAATCCCGGACATCAAAATACAGCCCCTCCGCATACACGGCGACGGTGACCGTAACTAAGAGCAAGTAAGATACAGGGCAGTTACGATCTAGCGGCCCGCCCGGCGTGATTTGGTTTGCATAAGAGCTTCGATCTCATCGGGATCTTTCGGCACTTTTGCGGTCAGGTTCAGGTTGCCGTCTTTGGTTACCAAAACATCATCTTCGATGCGAATGCCAATGCCGCGGTATTTTGCTGGGGCGGATCTGTCGTCGGGTGGAATGTACAGGCCCGGTTCGACGGTCAGCACCATTCCGGGAGCGAACGGGCGAGAGTTTTTGGCGGTTTGATCTGTAAAATAGCGGCCCGCGTCGTGGACGTCCATGCCGAGGTAATGGCCCACGCCGTGCATGTAATATTTCATGTAGGCCTTCTTCTTGATCAGGTCCTCGGTCTTGCCCTTAAGCAGGCCGAGTTTTTTCATGCCTTCGGTGAGAAGTTCGATTGAATATTCCTGTCGGCCCTTAACGGTATTCCCGGTCTTTGTGTAATCGATGCATTTTTCCTGCACGTCAAGAACAATGTCGTAAACCTCACGCTGGGCCGGCGTGAAGTTTCCGTTGATCGGGAAGGTCCGCGTAATATCTGCCGCGTAGCCCTGATATTCGGCACCGGCGTCAATTAACAGCAGGTCGCCGTCCTTGAGCGGGCGATTGTTCTCGACATAATGAAGAATGGTTGCGTTATCGCCGCCGCCAATGATCGAGTTGTACGCAACACCGCTCGCGCCCTGTTCACGCATATACGCTTCGATCAATGATTCGACCTGAAATTCATTCATTCCCGGCTTTGTCTTTTTCATTGCGAGAATGTGCGCTTCGGCGGAGATGGTCGCAGCCTTTTGCATCAGCTCGACCTCGTCCGGCGTTTTGTGAAGCCGCATATCGCCGATGATAACGGTCGGGTCAATGATGGTGTGCGGCGGGTACGCGGTTTTCAAGCGACGCATCCGCTGGTTTGATAAATACCGGAGTATCAGCCTATCAAGCGGCTTATCGAGCGCGAACCGATAATAGAGAATGTCATGGCCGTCGAGAAGTTTGGCGAGATCGGAGGCAAACTTTTCGATCGGCTGCGATTTATCCGCTTTGTAGTTCTTGACGGCGCCTTCCACACCCTCGCGGCGGCCAAACCACGTTTCCATCTCAAGGTCACGCGGGCGAACGTACAGCGTAAACGGTTTCTTGCTTCGCGGATCGATCACCGCAACCGCGTCCGGTTCCGGAAAGCCGGTTAGGTACATAAAATCCGAATCCTGGCGGAATTTGTACTCGGTATCGTAACTGCGCGTTGCCTCGTGCGCGGCGGGAATGATGGCGATGGAGTTCGGCTCCATCTGATCGATGAATCGCTTCAATTGCTTTCGCATAATCCTGAATTTTACAGCAAAGCGGCGAGTTTGTCAGAGGCAGCATGTGGTAATCTGTGGGTTCATTCCAATGGACCTCCGAATTACCGAAATATTTCTTTCGATCCAAGGCGAATCGTCGCATGCCGGGCGGCCGTGTTCGTTCGTTCGGCTGACAGGCTGCCCAATGCGGTGCGTATGGTGCGATAGCGAATATACGTTCACCGGCGGCGAGCGGATCCCGTTCGAGGACATCTATGCAAAACTCGATGAATTTGGCTGTAACCTTATCGAAGTGACCGGCGGCGAACCGCTTGCACAAAAGAATGTTTTTCCGTTCATCACCGAACTATGCGACCGCGGCTACGAAGTTCTCATCGAAACCGGCGGATTTGTTTCGACCGAAAATGTCGATCCGCGAGCAAAGTTGATCCTCGACATAAAATGCCCTGCATCCGGCGAAGCGGAACGAAATCATTGGCCCAATCTCAAACGCCTCCGGCCCGATTTGGACGAGGTTAAGTTTGTCGTCGCTGATACCGCCGATTGGCAATTTGCGATAGATGCGATCGGGAAATACGATCTTGAGTCTCGCTGTCGGGAGATACTGATATCCCCCGTTCACGCCATCGAAAATCTGCATGAAATTGCCGAATCAGTATCGAGAAGCGGCCTGAAAATGCGGTTCAATATGCAACTGCACAAATATATCTGGGGAGCTGATAGGCGCGGGGTGTAGGCAGAGAGGCAGAGTAAGAATTTCCCGCAAAGCCGCAGAGAGGCAGAGTGAGGAAGAGTAGGAGGAATTTCCCGCATAGCCGCAGAGAGGCAGAGTGTGGAAGAGTAGCAGGGATTTCCCGCAGAGTCGGAGAGACGCAGTGATAGCGGGTAGTCGTAAGGTCCATTTTGCTTCTTCCTCTTGCTTTCTCTGCGTCTTTGCGACTCTGCGGGATAATCATAAAATATGCACGAAAATGAGATTTCAGGAATCATAGTTGACTGTGCGTTTCATATTCATACGCGGCTTGGTCCGGGCCTGCTTGAATCGGTTTATGAAGCAGTGCTCAAGTATGAACTTCTCAAGCGGGGTTTAACCGTTGTGGCCCAACAACCGATGCCCGTTGTCTGGGAGAACGTCAGACTTGAGATCGGTTTTCGCGCGGACATGGTCGTTGGAGAAAAAGTCGTCATCGAGATAAAATCCGTCGAGACGGTCGCACCTGTTCACCCGAAGCAGCTTCGTACATATCTCCGTCTCATGGATCTGAAACTTGGACTCCTGATCAATTTTAATGTCCCGCTCATAAAGGATGGAATAACGAGAGTGGTGAATAATTTGTAAATTTCTCCTCTGCGTCTTTGCGACTCTGCGGGAGATTCTTCCCCGCAAAGCCGCAGAGGCCGCAGAGAAGATCATTTCCTTATGGCTCAAGCAATCGTTCTCGTTTCAGGTGGAATGGATTCGTGCGTTACAGCGGCGATCGCGGCACGTGAATCCGAAGGTCTTGCGCTTTTGCACGTCAGCTACGGCCAGCGAACGGAGGCGAGAGAACGACGGGCGTTTAATGACATTGCGGACCACTACGGCATCGAAAAACGGCTCGATGTTTCGATCGCATATCTTGCAAAGATCGGCGGCTCGTCGCTGACGGATGAAAAGATCGCCGTAACCGAAGCCGATCTTGCGTCGAAAGAAATTCCGACAAGCTACGTTCCATTCCGAAACGCGAATATGCTTTCGGTAGCAACAAGCTGGGCCGAAGTTCTTGGCGCGGGAGCGATCTACATCGGAGCGGTCGCGCAAGATTCAAGCGGCTATCCCGATTGCCGGCCGGAGTTTTACGAGGCCTTTCAAAGGACCATCGATGCGGGCACAAAACCTGACACACACATAGCCATCCGCACGCCGATAATTCATCTCTCAAAAGCCGAGATCGTAAAACTGGGAATCGAACTTAACGCACCGCTTCATCTGACATGGTCGTGTTACCGACGAGAAGACATAGCCTGTGGCACGTGCGATTCGTGCGCCCTTAGGCTAAGAGGTTTCGAACAGGCAGGCATGGTTGATCCGATTCCTTACTCGTAAATACGCACCGGAAATTAGGCCCCGTAAGCTTTAATTAACCCGACGGTCGATTACTTTGACCCGATCCCAAGATCGTTTCGAGTAAACGATGCGTCGGCAAGATCGCCCAAGGCGACGAGTGCAATGCATTCGGGGCTAAAGAAATCGCGTGCTTGCTGTTGAATTTCGTCGGCCGTGACTGCCTCAAGATTTGAAAGTGTTTCTTCGACAGGAATTTGTCGCCCGTGGACCATTTCGCATTGAGCGAGAGTTCCGGCGCGGCCGGCGGAATCTTCGAGGCCGAGGAGGATCGACGCCCGCGTTTGGTCTTTCATCAGTGCGAGTTCTTCATCGGCGACACCGTCGCGGATGATCGATGCGAGTTCGTCGATAACGATCTCGGCCACTTCGCGTAGCTGGTCGGGCGAGGTCGCGGCTGAGACGGCCATAAAACCGGTATCCTGAAACATCGCGGTCGATGCGCCAACGCTGTATGCGAGGCCGCATTCCTCGCGAACACGTTGCCACAACCGGCTCGACGTGCCGCCGCCGAGGATGTTGGCCAGCAGGTCAGCCGCGTATCGATGCGGATCGCGGGCGGCTACTGTCGGCGTCGCCATAAACAGATGCGCCTGTTCGAGGTCAGGCCGTTGTTCGATCACAAAAGGTGCGGCGTTTGTCGGCTTTTGTAGCCCACGTTTTGGAGTGCCATCTTCGGTATGACGCAAGCCAAAGCTCGAACTCCGAACAAGTTCAAGCAGATGTTCGTGATCGACATTGCCGGCGGCGGCAATGACAAGGTTGCCTGGTGAAAAGGCCTCGTGATGAAAGTCCGTCGTGAGGCGATGGTTGAAGGTTGCGACCGTTTCAGGCGTGCCGGTTATGGTCAGGCCAAGCGGATCGCCGGGGAAGAATTCGCGGTGAAAGATGTCGCTTATCACCTCTTCGGGCGAGTCTTCGTTCATCTTCATCTCTTCCACGATCACGCGTCGTTCGCTCACCAGATCCGCTTCATCAAACTGAGGCCGGCCGGTCATGTCCGCCAGCAGATCAAACGCGTTATCGAACCGATCATCGACCACTTTTATTACAAAGCCGGTTTCTTCGTGGGTCGTGAATGCATCGAGATTTCCGCCAAGCCGGTCCTGTTCGGCTGCGATCTCGCGGGCGTTTCTTTTGCTCGAACCTTTAAAAACGCAGTGTTCGATAAAATGGGTTATGCCATTAAGCTCCGCCGGTTCATGCCGCGCGCCGACGCGGAAAAAGAACCCAAGCGTCGCCGACCGCACGCCTTCCATGCGGTCAGTAAGCACAACAAGGCCGTTATCAAAACGGGCTTCTCTTATCTCTTCTTTCATTAACGGCAACCTGTCCCGTAAACTCTAGTTTGCGGCGCCCAGCGTGACCCGCAAACTTTAGTCTGTGGCCGTTGCGTAAGCCGCAAACTAAAGTCTGCGGGACTTATTCTTTCTCGATCGGCGGCGTGACAGCCTTCTCACCGGCAGACCCGTTTTGATCGACACCCAACTGGGCCAATATCTCGGGCCAGCTTATGCCGAGTGCCTGGAGTTGTTGGAGAAGATTGAAAATGAGCGTTGGGCCGGTTTGGGCGAACCGGTTGATGCCGCTCGCGTGCCCATCGCCATTTCCGTTTCCGCCCTGGTCGATCATTACGATCTTGTCGATCTTGCCGAGCGGTTCGGCGACGGCCTGGAAAACGGGAGCGGATGATTCGATGATCGCGGGAAGTTTTTCAAGAATTGTCTGCAGCCGCGCGGCGTCGTTAAACTCGCGCCAGGCGGCGGCTTTTTCTTTGATGGCGGCGGCTTCGGCTAAACCTTGTGCCTCTATCGATTTTGCTTGGGCAAGGCCCGTTGCCTGAAGTTTTTCGGCTTCGGCCAAACCGACGGCGCGGATCTTTTCGGCCTCGGCTTTTCCTTCGGACTCGACGGCGGACGCCCGGCCCTGGCCTTCGCGTTGAAGTTTTTGTGCCTCGGCCTCGGCGGTGGCAATCAACGCCTGTTTGCGGCCTTCGGCTTCGAGTATCTGGGCTTCCTGCAAGCCCTGGGCACGAAGCACGGCGGCCTTTCGGTCGGCTTCGGCTTGTTTTACGACCGTGGCTTCGAGTTCCTTTTCCTTACGAAGGACTTCCTGTTCCTGGACGGCGATCTGCTCCTGAGTCCGCACCTTTTCGACGCGGACCTCTTCGACCGTCACCTGCTGCTGGGCCTTGGCGTCGGCCAGCGGCCCGGCTTGCATGGATTTTGCCCGCTCCGATTCGATCTCGGCCTGGACCTGGGCCTTTTGGATCTCGGTTTCGCGGGTTGATTGTGCGATCAGAGCTTCGGTTTCCAATCGGACCTTCTCGCCTTCCTGCAACGCGAGCGAGGCCTTGATCTTGGAATCGCGGTTGGCTTCGGCCTGGCCGATCTCGGCGTCGCGTTTTACTTCGGCCGTCCGGCGTTTGCCGAGTGCGTCGAGATAGCCTTCTTCGTCTGAGATCTCCTGAATGGTCAGGGCGTCCAGCCCAATACCCATTTTTTCGAGATCGCCGGCAGCTTCGGTCGTCAGTTTTTGTGCAAAGCTCTGGCGGTCGTTATTGATCTCTTCGACCGTCAGGGTTCCGAGAATTGCGCGTAGATGGCCTTCGAGCGTTTGGAAAACAAGCTGATGAAACTGCTGCACCGGCATGCCGAGAAAACGCTCGGCGGCAGACCTGAGCGATGTGTCGTCGCCCTTTATCTTAACGTTTGCGACGGCTTTTACGCTTACCGGAACGCCTTGAACCGTGTATGCCCGCTGTGTCGCGAGCGGGACGGTTATCACGTTTAGATCGAGATATTCGACCTTTTCGAGAAACGGAAAAACCAGCGTCGCACCACCGCGAACCAGCCGGTAACCGGCCACCGAGCCGTCTGCCAACTTCCGCTTGCGGCCCGAAATGACCGCCGCCTGGTTGGGCGAAACCTTTATATAGTTCCGCGAGATCAGCATCAACGCGATCAGCACCGCGACGACGATGACGAGGATAATGACCGGGATCAGCAATGCGCCGTAATCAGTTAATATGTCCACAATAACCTCGTTCAAGTGGCGGCGTTCTTTTTGTGAAGTTCCGTGCTGATTCGTGTGTTTTGTGGTTATCGGTTTTAAGAATTAACCACGAAAAGCACGAAAAAAAACCACGAAATTTCACGAAAAAACTAGCTCGCCCGATAACCTCTTTCAGTTTCAACCAGTACGGAATCGCCCGCGATGCCGGCGACCGTAACCGTCGTTCCCGCCTTGATCTCTTCGCCGTCTCGCGACCGAGCGATCTTGTCCACGCGTTCATCGCCGATTCGGGTAGATATTTGCCCGACCTCGCCGGGTTTGATGGTGACGGTTACGTGTGCTGTACGGCCGATGAGAGCATCGTCGCTGAACGAACTCGATGCCTGCTGGCCGACAAGAAAACGCCCGAAAAGAGAAACCACAACAGCGAAAACCACGCCGCCCAACAGCCCCAAAAACGAACTCGCCACCGCCCCAAACCCGATCTGCACGCCGATCGCTCCAAATCCGCCAAAGGCCGTGATAAATACCGCAAGCACACGGCTGTCTAGAAATCCGAAATCGACGCCCGAATCGACGCCGATGTCAGGTGTTCCGCCAAAAAATTCAAAAAGGTCGCCAACCACCAGCGATATCAAAAGAAAAACAAAACCCAGGCCGCCAATGATGACGAATAGAGTAAGAAGATTAAGAGTCGTAAAAATATCCATGGGCTTTTGTTTTCGGCGTTTGGCGACATTCTACAATGAAAGAGGATATTTAGCCACGAATTGTACGAAGAGCACGAATAAGAGTTTTATAGAATGAGGCGCTCGTATTCCAGTTTGCGTTTTCCGAAGTTCAAAAGGAGTGCGAGTCGGAAGTTCGTGGCCTTCAAATAGTTAAGCGTTTGTGTCCTGTGGAAGTCGGTCAACTAGTCTTGAGCCTTTAATTCAAGAATTATGCTGTTTTCAACTAGAATGTCTGCAATGTAATCGCCGACCACCCGGCCGTGAAACCGAACTTTGATGGGAAATTGCTGCTCTGCATTTATCCCGTTTTCCTCGAAAAGTACCATTAGAGCGTTTTCATATATTTTTTCGAGAAACCCGTAGCCCAGTTCTGTATGAGCCTGCATCGCCAAGCCTATGATTTCATAAGACAGGTCTTTGTATAAGATGTTTTCTTCAAAGTTTTTGGTACGAATTACATGAATGTCACTTATGAAAATCGATTTAAGGGTTTTCTCTTCCCATTCGTGTTATTCGTGTAATTCGTGGCTAATCTAATTTGAAATAGCGTTAAACAGTAACGGAAATGTCGCCAATGATTGGCCGCGGTATTGGGGGCGGAAGCCGAAGAGGATTATTTTCCCTTTGCCCATTGTTACTTCGATAAGCGCGGCTTTTCCGGCGATCTTTTCGGCGCCGAGTGCCCAGCCGGAAAGGAGAATGTCTTTGGGATTGCTCGGATAGCGGGCAATGATGCGAATGTCAGAACCCGCTGCGTTAGCGGCGGTCCAGTTCGTTGCACCGGCAGACTGGCTGCCCGCTAACGCAGGCGGTTCTGACTGCTGGCTGTCGCCAACGATCTCGAACACTGGTGAATTCTCAAACCAGGCTATTGACTGTGCGGGCATGCCTTTGGCTATTGGGTGCGTCAGGTCTAGCTCAGTTCGCAGGATCGAGCCGGGGATGAAGAAATCTTTGCGCGCCGGGCCGCGGGTGATGTCTTTGATGGGAAGTTTGAACTGCTCGATGGCGAAATCGGATGAGCGGTTGAGAAAAACCAGCGTACCGCCCGATTCGACAAACCTCTTCAGATTTTCAACGCCTTCTTTCCCAACACCGCCCGTATATTCATCCGGCATCGAGCCTTTCGCGTAGCCGTTGAGTATCTGGTTCGGCGATTGGTCGGGGAAGATGATGACGTTAGCTGAATCGCTTTGCTTGTTTCGGATTACATTGTTGCCAATTGGATCAAGTTTGTGGTCATTTTTCGAGCACGGATAATCTCCCGCCGGTATCATCCATTGAAAGTCGCGAAAAACCCATCGCGTCCAGCCTTCGTCCATCGACGGAATTTCGGAATCATATATTCCGTAATGAAATTCTTTCGTGCAATCGCGCACGGGGTCTCCGTAAAGACCTCGTTCGGTATTGTCAAATGACATCGTCGTTGGCTTCGATATCGGTTTTACCGTTATATCCATTAGCAACGGCATCGTATGAGCGGTTACATCGTATGGAGAAATTGGATGCCCATCAGAATCCAAAAGATTCGGGTATGCTTGGCGTTCCAATAGAGCCTTTGCAAACGCACCGTAAGGTTGATCTAGTCGAACGAATATCTGGGTATCTGCCTCTGGATTTTTTTCTCGTAAGCGGCGAGTTCTAACCCCGGCTCGTTCTAAAATCCCTTGAAGACCGAGAACATTAATCGTTCGGCTCCCCGAAAAAATAAAGCCGCGCATTTCACCGGCCTTCCTTGGCCGCACAGCTTCCTTCCCGATCTCATAAAACCGCGAAAGCCAGCGTTCCCGATTATCCGCCGCGTGGTTCAAGAGACTAAACGCGGTGGTGGTCATGTAGTTGGTTATGTTGGCGAGTTTCCATTCGCCGCCTTTCCAGACGGGGCCGAATTTATCGGAGGCGACTTTTGCGTCGAAGCCGCCGGCACCGCCGCGCAGGGTTTCGAATTTGATGTTGACCGGCGTGGCGAGGCGGGCCGAGGCGGTTTCGCTCAATATCCGAACGCCGCCGTGGTAGTGCGAATAGGCGCGGGCCGGTGTCCAGGCATCGTAGGTCGTGTTTGTCGTAATGCCTTCGAGACCGCGTTTGCGGAGGTCGGCGGCCATCGCGTTGCCGAGTTCGGTATAGCCTTCGACGATCTGTTTCGGCACGTTCGGCTCGACCGGCTGCATGTAGGGCGGCAGGAAAAGGCGTGCTCCGTTCGATCCCTGCTGATGGATGTCGTGGACGATCTGCGGATGCCAGACGTTGTGAATTTTATCGACCGTCAACTGCGTTTCGACCTGCGTAAAGGCGTACCAGTCGCGGTTGTTTTCGTGGCCGACGTATTTATGATATAGCTCCGGCGGATCGGTGCCTTCGTACGGCGTGCCGAGCGTTTTGTCGTACCAATTTTTAACGATATCCACGCCGTCGGGGTTGAGGCTGGGGACTAGCAGGATGATCGTGTTGTCGAGGATCTTTTTTATTTCGGCGTCATTGCCGGACGCGAGTCTGTGGGCGATGAGCATGGATGAAAGCGTCGAACCGACCTCGGTAGAGTGGATGCCGCAGGTGATGAGGACGATGGTTTTGCCTTGGGCTATGAGTTGTTTCGCAGCAGCATCGCGAGAAGTGGCACCCTCCCTACCAGTCGGGTTTCCGCCTATTGTGCGAGGATCCGCGAGTTTGGCGTTTATCTGTTTATATTTCTCGAGGTTTTTGAGATTCTCCGGCGAGCTTATTGTTGCGTAAACAAACGGTGCGCTCATTGTCGTTTTGCCGATCTCTTCGAAAATCACGCGGTCGCTCGCCGCGTCGAGTTTCTTAAAATAATCGACAATGCTCGCCCAACTCGTCAGCTTCCTGTCATCGCCCGGCGTAAACCCAAGCGTGTCCTTCGGTGCCGGAACCGTTTGAGCGGCGACGACGATCGCCGTAACAAAGATCAAAACGCAGAGACGCAGAGACGCGGAGATGTTTTTCATAATGGCCAGTTTAGTAGAAAGAAGGCAGAAACACGACCGGTAGGGAGTGTGCCGTAACGGCTCCGCAAACTAAAGTATGCGGGACAGGAAAACTGGCAGAAACACGACCGGTACGGAGTTTGCTGCAACGGCTCCGCAAATTAAAGTATGCGGGACCGGAGAACTGGCAGACGCACCACCGGTAGGGAGTGTGCCGGCCGATTTTGGATTTTAGATTTTGGATTTTGGATTTGAATCTTACCCGATCGCTGAGCCGCGATCTCAGGGCACACTCGCTACCGCTTGTGTTTCCGCCTTTTAGAATGTAAATTGCAATGCAGAACTTCCCGTTATGTTCGCATCATAATCGAGTATAGACCGCCACTCTTTCCGCTCTCGGCGGGCCGAACTGCACAATTTGGAGGACTTGTTGGGATGAAGAACCCATTTCTCGAGACATTTCGACCCTATATTCCAGACGCGACGACCTTGCGCGAGCTAACGCCGTTTCCACTTATTGTTGGGACGCTGCTTGGGATCATTTTCGGAGCCTCATCGCTTTATTTGGTGCTGAAGACGGGGTTGACCGTATCGGCATCGATCCCGGTCGCGGTCATCGCGATAACATTGTTCCGTCTGCTGTCTAAGGTCGGGTTGCGCGATGCGACGATCCTGGAAGCAAACGTAATGCAGACCGCTGGATCGGCGGGCGAGTCTATCGCTTTCGGCATTGGCGTAACGATGCCGGCGATCATGATACTCGGGTTCGACCTTGATCTGACTCGGGTTATGCTGGTCGGCGTCATGGGCGGCTTGCTCGGTATCCTGATGATGATCCCGCTGCGCCGGGCTTTGATAAAGGAACAGCACGGCTATTTGAAATACCCCGAAGGCACGGCCTGCGCCGAGGTACTAAAGGCCGGAGCCTCGAAAGAATCTCGTGACGCCTCGATAGAAAGCCACCTTGAGGGCAATGACGACGCGGCCCTGCAGGGCGGCAAGATCATTTCTATCGGATTTGGTATCGGCTTTATTTTCAATGCTTTGATGAAAGTGTTTTCATTTTGGAAGGAAACGCCTTCGCATCAATTTGCCGATAATACATTCAAGGGCGGTTCGGTCAGCCTTTCGAACGACCCGACGCTGCTTGGTGTCGGATACATAATCGGGCCGCGGATCGCGGGATTGATGATGGGCGGCGGCATTTTGTCGTACCTTGTTCTGATCCCGCTGATCAAATTTTTCGGGAGCTCGGCCACAACGCCTGTCGCTCCGGAACTTGGCAAGACCATCGCCGAGATGGAACCGGATGCCGTTCGCGGTGCTTATGTGCTGTATATCGGGGCCGGAGCGGTGGCAATGGCCGGAATCATCTCGCTGGTTCGCAGCCTTCCCACGATCTGGCACGGGTTGAAGGGCGGCCTTGCCGATTTACGGGGTGGCGGATCGGGGCTGAACGGGGACACACCGCGGACCGACCGTGATCTGTCAATGAAATGGGTGGTTATCGGCGTTATCGCCCTGATGGCGGCGGTGATGCTGGTCCCAAAGCTCGGCCTGAGCATTTTTCAGCATCCATTTGTATCGTTTTTTGGAGCGATCCTTATTGTTTTGCTCGGGTTTTTGTTCGTGACGGTCTCATCCAGGCTTACGGGCGAGGTCGGTTCGTCTTCGAACCCGATATCGGGAATGACGGTCGCGACGCTGCTCATTACCTGTCTTGCTTTCCTGCTTCTTGGGTGGACACAGCCTGATCCATATTTTGTGACTGCCCTGTCTATCGGCGGTATCGTTTGTATCGCTGCGTCGAACGGCGGCACCACGTCGCAGGATCTGAAGACCGGTTTCTGGGTTGGCGCTACACCCCGCAATCAGCAGATAGCTATTTTGGTCGGTGCTCTCGCATCATCACTCGTTCTCGGCTACTTGCTGATCGTGCTGAATAATAACGAGACCTATTTCCAGAAGATCCAGCCAAGTACACCTGAGGCGTCAATGGTCATTCCGGAAGGCAAGCTTTTCCGCCAGGGCGGCGAGCTTCAGACTGAGCATGTCAGCAACGGAAAGTACGAGGGCGTCGATACAACCACCTACCACGTTTGGCAAAACACCGATCCAAAGGACGGCCAGGTTGGCAAATATCTTGTTGACGCTCAGGGCAAGCTAGTCTATTTTGTCGATCCCGGTATAAACGGCATCCTGAAAAAGGACGATGAGGGCAAGGAGTTGACCCGCTATGACGCGCCAAAGGCGACGCTGATGAGCTATATCATCAAAGGCGTACTTGGGCAGAATCTGCCGTGGGGCCTTGTCATTCTGGGTGCCATGCTCGCGGTCGTATTGGAGGTCTCCGGCGTTCCTTCGCTCGCGTTTGCGGTCGGCATTTACTTACCGATCTCCACATCCGCACCGATCTTTGTCGGTGGAATTGTCCGCTATCTGGTCGATATTTTCCTGAAACGAAGATTCTCCGGCAAGGACCTGACCGACGAACAGATAATTGCGGAGACGGATAAATCCAACGGCGTTCTATTGGCATCCGGCTACATTGCCGGCGGCGCCATAGCCGGTATTCTGATAGCAATTTTCGCTGTTGTCCCAATGCTGAAGGAGTTGCAGGAACGGTTTGAGGGCTATGCAGAAGGGAATCCGTTGTTTGCGGGCGGTTGGTCCGATCTGCTGGGCCTGATCCCGTTCGCGGCTTTGGCCGTTGTTCTCTATCTTGTCGGACGTGAGATCTGGCTGTCAGGTAAAAAGATGAGGAATGTTCCGTAAACCTGAAAAATAAAATTTTACCTTTTGGGAGGGACACGCTATAATACTTTTGGCGTGTCCCTTTTTAACTTCCGGATGCGCTCTTCGGCAGTACAATCCACACGCCATTTGAATCGAAACCAAAAAGGTATTTCGGATGAAATATTCTGTGCTAAAGCCGATCGCAGCGGCTTCCTGCATCGCCGTCATCATTGTCATATCAAACGCCTGCTCGGTTGCGGAATCGAAGACGGAGGCGGTGACAACGCCGCCGCCCAGTTCAAACCAAGCCGGTGCATCGATCAAGATCGAACCGAATTCTCCCGCGGATATCGTCCGGGTGTTTTACGGGCTTTTGCGAGAGAAGAAGTTTCGTGAAGCGATATACCTGACCAACCTGCGGCCCGCGATCGAAGGCCTATCGGATACTGAATTAAAGGAATTTGAGGTCGATCTTGAGAACGTTGCGCGTTTTGTGCCGGCGGCGATCGAAATTAACGGCGAGATCGTCTCGGGCAGTGGGGCGACCGTTACGGCAAAAGTACCCGGTGATGACCCGGAGAAGAAAGAGATCCAGGAGATTAGGCTTCGCAAGGATAAGGACGGCTGGATCATTCTGTCGGTGGACGAATCGGCGGAGGCCAGAATTAAGCAGGAGGGAAAGAATTATCTTCGCAACCTGCGGATAGAAACGCATCAGGACGAGGCCCGCGAGATGCTGAACCGCATCGCTAAGGCTCAGGTAGCCCAGGCGGCGCAGAACGGAGGCAAGTTTGCGGACATCCGGACACTTGTGGATGGAAAACTCTTGCCAGCAGATGTGATGTCGGCGGAATCGACGGGGTATGTTTACTCGATCGTTGTCACCGACGGCGGAACGAAGTACTATGCAACGGCCACGCCGGCCGAGTATAGAAAGAGCGGCATCAACTCATTC